>NZ_BDBY01000084.1 GCF_001613225.1 Nocardia pseudovaccinii NBRC 100343 | reverse complement strand
GCGACATCCACGCGGATATCGGTCAGACCTTGTTCGAACAATGTGTGCACGATTCCGAACAGCAGATAAGCATCGCTACCCGGCCTGATGAACAGATGCTCATCGGCCAGCTTCGCGGTCCGCGTTTCCCGCGGATCGACCACGACGAATTTCCCGCCGCGCTTGCGCAATGCCTTCAACCTGCCCGGGAAATCCGGTGCGGTGCATAGCGATCCGTTCGACTCCAGCGGATTCGCGCCCAGCATCAGCAGATAATCGGTGCGATCCAGATCCGGAACCGGCACGGTGAGCGGATCACCGAACATCAGCCCGCTCGCCACCTGCTTGGGCATTTGATCGGCGGTACTCGCCGAATACAGATTCTTGGTGCCGAGCGCCCGGATCAGCACCGGCACATACAGCGCCCCCGCCACGGTATGTGCGTTCGGATTGCCGAGATACAGCGCCGCCGACTGATTTCCGTGCTCGGCCACGATCGCCGGGAAGCGTGCGGCGATGAGCTCGAATGCCTCGGTCCAGGATGCGGTGCGCCAGGTATCGGTGGCCCGGTCCCGGATCATCGGTTCGGTCAGCCGGTCCGGATCTTCGTCGAGATGCCCGAAGCTGGCCCCCTTGGGGCAGATGAACCCCTTGCTGAACGGATCCTGTCGATCCCCGCGAACCGAGGTCACATGGTCGTTCGAATCGAGTGTGATCTCGAGTCCGCAGACCGCCTCGCACAGCGGGCAGGTCCGCAAAAGCGTCCGGGAGTCATCAGTGAGCTGGGCCATAGCCCCCATCATCGCGCGCGATGGATCTAAGTGAAACAAGAACCGTCGATATGCGTGCGTGAA
>NZ_BDBY01000083.1 GCF_001613225.1 Nocardia pseudovaccinii NBRC 100343 | reverse complement strand
CGGTGCTGACGGTCGTGCGGCGCGAGAGCGCCGAGCGAACCGCCGCGCCGATCGCGACTACCGGTGGGATCCAGCGGGCCTCGCCGGGAGTCACGCCCCAGCAAGCCTCGCCGGTGGTGAGCTGGGTGGGGGGCAGCGGGATGCCGTCGCCGTCGGTGTAGACGGTGGCGCCCGCCTCGCGCAGTGCCTCCAGCGCCATCGCGGCCTTGCGCAGGCCGGTGACCAAGTGGATCTCGCGACGCTCGGCGCCGGGAATCTCGATAACCGGACCGGTCAGGTTGTTCGCGCGCAGGAAGCGGCGAACCTCACCGGCCAGCTCACCGCTGATCTCGATACCCGACAGATCCTCATCCGTGATCAGGCAGATTCCGTTGGTCGTTTCAGCGATCGTCCACCCGCGCTGGATGTAGTCCTGCGCCGCGGCAGTCATCTCTGCCGCCGATGCGGAAGTCGGAAACGTGGTGCGCACTGTCTTTCTCCATTCCCCGATAGATCTGGGTCCTGCATACGTGGGTGGTATCGGGGCGGGGTGGGGTGGGCGTTACGGGTTGTACAAAAGATCTTGGTGACTGTCGGGTTCGTCTCACCCGGTAGTGATCGGCTATCACCGAGATACCTCTTTTAATGGGCTGCGCCGCCGTCCCATGCGGCGGTACCTGTCGATGTGAATCCACTCCTATTGGCCCGGCGTTGGATTGAGGGAAGGATCGCCATATGGGTGAGCATCGCGTAGCGATTCGATGGGGGGTGGTGGTCGGATGACGGGCGGGCGAGATGGATCCAATCGTGACGGGGCGGCGGATTCGGCAGAGTTCGAAACCGAATCACGCTGGATCACTTGGAAAGAGACCGCGTCCAAGCGCTTCTCGCGCACCGCGGAGCCCGAACCCGCCGAACCCTTCGAAAGTCCGCGGGCCTGGACCGCCGATGCGGCCCGCGGACTGCTCGACGTGCAATTCCACCGCCCCGCGACCAGGACGCTGCTGCCGCTGGCCTACATGCTCGGCTTGGCCTTCGCGATCGGCATCCCGATCGCACTGACGGTGCTGATGTGGCAGGTCTCCGCGGTGCTCGGCGTGCTGGCCGCCTTGATCGCGATACCGCTCGGCCTGACCATCGCGGCCGTGGTACGCCTGCTGCTCGAATTCCTGGAGAACGCGTCCAAGCTGGCCACCAAGGTCGAGCACATCGCCGATCTCGCCGACGATCTGTTCCAGGCGCTTTCCGATGTCGCCGAGCCGGTCAACCAGCTCTCCGAAGACGTTCGCGCCGTGCAGTTCTGGCGCTTCCGCAAGCGCGGCGCACGCAAGTAGAACCGGGCTGAATTGCCGGATCAGCGCCTGCGGGAACCTGTTCGTCGCTGTTGCGCCCTTGGCCTGCGTGCGACACCGATCGTGACCTGTGTCGGATTTACTGTGAAACAATGCTGTTCGGATATCGCGAGGGGGAAGCATGGCTTTACCGCAGGGCACAACCGGATCGACCATGCCGCGCAGGCAGCTCGGCCGACATCTGCGTGATCTGCGCAATCGGGCCAGGATGACCACCCGGATGGCGGCCCAGCAGCTCGAATGGTCCGAGGCCAAGATCTGGCGGATCGAAACCGGGCAGACCTCATTGCGCAGCCTGGACGTCGAGGCCATGTGCAAGATCTACGGTGCGCCAACCGATCTCGTCGAACCGCTGACCGCACTGGCCAAGGAGACCAAGGCCAGGGGTTGGTGGACCGGCTACAGCGATGTGATCGCCGAGGGTTTCGAGGTGTACATCGGCCTCGAGGAGGCCGCGCGAGCCCTGGCCACCTATGAGAACGAGCTGATCCCCGGACTGCTGCAGACCGAGGCATACACCCGCGCGCTGCTGAAGTCCGCGCGTCCGGAGGCGTCGGAGACCGCAATCGAACGTCGGGTGCAGCTGCGCATGGCCCGGCAGGCGTTGCTCACCCGCAAGGATTCGCCGCTGCATCTGGATGTGGTGATCAGCGAATCAGTGCTGTGGCGGCGGGTCGGTGGTGCCGAGGTGACCGTCGAACAGCTCGCACACCTGCGGCGCATGTGCGACCTGCCGAATGTGCGAATCCAGTTGGTGCCCTCGGATTCCGGCTATCACGACGGCATGGATTCTGGCCCGTTCGTCCTACTCGAATTCGCCGATACCGCGCAGGTGGAGCTGCGGGAGCCGCCGGTGGTCTATGTCGAGGCCTTCACCGGCCCGGTGTACCTGGACAAGGATCACGAAATCGAGCGCTACCGAACGGCTTTCACGAACATCAAGGGAGCGGCGGTCGATGCGCGCAGCGGTATCGAGGAAGCGCGCGAGAGCATCTAGCGCCGTGTCCAGCTAGCTTTTGCCGTATCGCTGGTTCCGTCGAAGGTAGTCGAATGGTGGTCGCGCACGGTGAAATCGACCGCCATATCACTACGCTCGGCGAGCCGCCGGAGGCAGAAAGCGCATCAGCAATTCGGACGCGGCACCAGCGGCTCAGCACTTCTGGCGACTGCCCCAGGTCCGCTCGAGCACGTCGCGATGGGTCGGCAGCGCCGACTCGTAGACCTCGCGACCCTTCTCGGTGAGGCAGACGAAGATGGCGCGCCGATCCTCGGCGCACATGCTGCGCGAAACCAGCCCGTCGCGCTCCAGCCGCGCCACTGCGCGGGAGAGGGCGCTCTGGCTCAGGTAGATGTCGTTGGCCAGATCGCTCATTCGATAGTCGCCGCAGGCGGCGTCGACCAGCCGATCCAGCGTCTCGAATTCGCTGAGGCCGATATCGTGCTTGCCCTGCAGCTCCTTCTCGAGCGCACAGCTCACGGCGGCGTGCCGATCGAGCAGCTCACGCCACTCGGCGACCAACCCGGTGGGCGCCACATCGCGCCCCGCTAATTGTGTTGTCGACGGCTTCGACATGGCCCTATCCTAGTGCTCCGCACAGGCTGATGCAAGCGCATTAAATGTGTTGGCATTTAATGTCGACGCATGTAATGTTCCGCCCATGACTTCCGCAGCAACCCTTTCGGCCGCGACGGCGACCGATCCGATCAGATGGTCCACCCGTCTCTGGGGCATGCTGATCACCCTCTGCATTGTGTTGTTCCTCGATGGTCTCGACGTCTCGATGATCGGTGTGGCGCTGCCGTCCATCGGCGCCGAACTGGATCTGTCGACTTCCACCCTGCAGTGGCTGGTCAGCGGCTATGTGCTGGGTTACGGCGGCCTGCTGCTGCTCGGCGGCCGGACCGCCGATCTGCTCGGGCGGCGCAAGGTCTTCCTGATCGCGCTCGCCGTCTTCGCACTGGCTTCGCTGGCGGGCGGTCTGGTCACCTCCGGCCCGCTGCTGATCCTGACCCGCTTCGTCAAGGGCCTGGCCGCGGCGTTCACCGCCCCGACCGGTCTGTCCATCATCACCACCAACTTCGCCGAGGGCCCGGCCCGCAATAAGGCGCTGTCCATCTACACCGTGTTCGGTGCGGGCGGTTACTCGATGGGTCTGCTGTTCGGCGGTCTGATGACCGGCATCGGCTGGCGCTGGACCTTCCTGCTTCCGGTCCCGATCGCGCTCGCCGCACTGGCCGCGGCCTGGGTGCTGGTCCCCAAGGACGAGGCCGCCGAGGAGGGTGGGCACGACATCCTCGGTGCGCTGCTGTCCACCGCGGGCATGCTGCTGCTGGTCTACACCGTCGTCTCCGCGCCCGAGGTGGGCTGGGGTTCGGCGCGCACCATCGGTTCGTTCGTCGGCGCCGCGGTGCTGTTCGCCGGATTCGTCGCGGTGGAGAAGAAGGTGAAGTACCCGCTGGTGCGGCTCGGCATTCTGCGCAAGGTGACGCTGGTCCGGGCCAGCCTGGCGATCATCGCGGTGGCGGGTTCGTATTTCAGCTGGCAGTTCATCGTGACCCTGTACATGCAGGATTCACTGGGCTGGTCGCCGCTGAAGCTGGCCATGGCGCTGCTGCCGGTCGGTCTGCTGGTCGTCGCGTCGGCGTTCTTCTCCGATAAGCTCGTCGACCGGTTCGGCACCGGGCCGATCATCGCGATCACCATGGTCGTGATGGCCGTCGGCTACCTGCTGTTCCTGCGGCTGGACACCACCCCGTCGTATCTGACGATGATCCTGCCCGCGGTGCTGCTGATCGGCATCGGCTGGGTCGGCTTCCCCGCCATCAATATCCAGGCGACCAACGGCATCGATGACGATGAGCAGGGCCTGGCGGCCGGTGTGCTGCAGACTTCCATGCAGGTCGGCGCGGCCATCGTGCTCGCGGTGAACACCGCGATCATCTCTTCGGGTGACCACGGCGCGAGCACTCCGTCCGCGATGCTCGACAACTTCCGGCCCGGACTGCAGTTCGCGGCGGCCGTCGCCATTGTCGGCGCGCTCATCGCCCTGACCGCGTACCTGCCCAAGCGTGCCAAGACGCGGGCGCAGGAGCCGGAATTGGAGCTCGTCGGCTGAATCCCCTCCGCCGACGGTGAGCCGAACGTCACCGCTCCCTCCTCATCGGGGGCGGTGACGTTCGGCGTTTCACGAGAAGGGCGGAGCGGCAGCGTCTTTCGGGGATCGGATATACGTCAGCGGGCGACCGTCCAGACCGACCTTCGGCCATTCGATGCCCAGCCGCGGATCGAAGGCATCCATATCCCTGTCGAATTCGGGCGTGTACTCGATCGAACAGAGATAGGTGACGGTGGAGTGATCCGCCAGCGACAGGATCGCATGGCCGAGACCCTCGGACAGGAACATCGAGCGCCGATCGACATCGTCGAGCACCACGCTGTCCCAGCGTCCGTAGGTGGGCGACCCGGGTCGCAGATCGACGACGACATCGAGGAACGCGCCGCGCACGCAGGTCACATACTTGGCCTGACCCGGCGGATCCTCGGTGTAGTGGATGCCGCGCAGCACCCCGGCCGCCGAGACCGAGCAGTTGACCTGGCGCAGATCGAACGGCCGACCGGTCACCTTCTCGAATTCCGAGGCCTTGAACGATTCGCAGAACATGCCGCGCTCGTCACCGAATTGGCGCGGGGTGATCACCCATGCCCCCGGCACGGCGAGTTCACGGAACTCCATCGTTCACCAATCCCGTCCGCGCTCGAGCAGATCGAGCAGATACGTCCCGTAGCCGGAGCGAACCAGCGGTTCGGCCAGCGCGCACAGCTGTTCGTCGTCGATGAAGCCCTGCCGCCACGCGACCTCTTCGGGCACGGCGATTTTCAGGCCCTGCCGCTGCTCGATGGTGCGCACGTAGTTGGCGGCGTCCAGTAGCGAGTCGAAGGTGCCGGTATCCAACCAGGCGGTGCCGCGGGCGAGGACGTCGACGCGCAGCCGATCCTGTTCCAGATAGGCGCGATTGATATCGGTGATCTCGTATTCGCCGCGTGCCGAGGGCCGCAGGCCGCGCGCGATCTCCACGACATCGTTGTCGTAGAAATACAGCCCGGGGATGGCGTAGTTGGACCGCGGCACCTTGGGCTTCTCCTCGATCGAAACCGCTCGGCCCTCGGTGAATTCGACGACGCCGTAGGCGGTCGGATCCGAGACCCAGTACGCGAAGACCGCGCCGCCGTCGATCGCGGCGAAGCGCTCGAGGCTGGTGCCAAGGCCTGGTCCGTGGAAGATATTGTCGCCGAGGACCAATGCGGCGCTCTCGCCGCCGATGTGGTCGGCGCCGAGGACGAACGCCTTGGCGAGTCCGTCCGGCTCCGGTTGCACCACATAGGTGATCGAGATGCCGAACTGCGAGCCGTCGCCGAGTAGGCGGGCGAACGCGTCGGCGTCCTCCGGGGTGGTGATCACCAGGATGTCCCTGATGCCCGCCAGCATGAGCGTGGACAGCGGGTAGTAGACCATCGGCTTGTCGTAGACCGGGACCAGCTGTTTGCTCACCCCGCGCGTGATCGGGTGCAACCGGGATCCGGTGCCACCGGCCAAGATGATTCCGCGCATGGTCATCGAGTCTGCCAGGCGCATCCAGCCCGGCTTCGGCGAGGTTCCGACTCGCCTACGAATTGATCACGAACGTTTGGAGATCCGGCGCGGCGGGCGATATATCTAGCGTAGATCACGCTATGGTGATGTGAAACATCAGCGTGTGAGATGTCAGCGTCGACTCTCGCCTGAGAACCGTTCGGTCGGGTTCGGCGCGCCAGTGTGAGGTAGGTGCGCGATGGTAGCGATCAGCGGGAGTGAATTCGACGCAGGTGATCCGGGTCTGTTGATGAACCCGGACGGTCCGAGCGCATCGGCCCGATTGCTGCTGGCGACCTGCCTCGGTGCGGTGCGGCCGGTGCTGCGCATGTTTCCGGTCAGCCGCACGACCATCCCGATCGGTGCTCTCGCGATCGACGGTCTGGCGCGACTGCGGCCGCAGCCGCGCGGAGTCGATCGAGAACAGGTGACGCTGAACGGTTTTCGGATGGAGATCCTGCGTCCCTCGGGCGGCTCGCGCGCGCTGCGACACGGCGCGGTGCTGTATATGCACGGTGGCGGCTTCGCCGTCTGTGGTCTCGGTACTCATCGCCCGATCGCGGCCAGCCTGGCCCGGCGCACCGGACTGCCGGTCGTCAATGTCGACTATCGCCAGCTGCCCGGGAACAGTGTCTCCGCCGCGATCGAGGACTGCGTGACCGCCTACCGCTGGCTGCTGCGGCACGGCGCGGACCCGGCCAGGATCATGTTCGCGGGCGATTCGGCGGGCGGCTTCCTCGCCTTCGCCACCGCATTGCGCGCGATCGAATCCGGGCTGCCGTCGCCGGGTGGGCTGATCGGGCTCAGCCCGCTGCTCGATCTGGACTACGCCGCCAAGCGCGACTATATGAATGTCGCGCGCGATCCCTATCTGCCGCTGTCCGCGCTGGAGGCGGTGGTGCGGATCGGCGCCGAGGTGGACGGGGTGCTGGATCCGCTGGCGTCGCCGGTCAACGGCGCCTTGGCGAGTCTGCCGCCGGTGCTGCTGATCACCGCCGAAGACGAGATGCTGCGCTACGACTGCGAGCTCATGGCCCGCAGGCTGACCGCGGCCGGTGTCCCGAATGCGCTGGAGATCTGGCGCGGTCAGGTGCATGCCTTCATGGCGATAGCCCCGAATCTGCCCGAGAGCAGGATGGCATTGGCCCGGGTCTCCCGGTTCGTGCGTGCCCGCCTCGAGCAGCCCCAACAGGCTCGGACGGCTTGACCTGGATCGGCCGGACGAGTCGCGAACCCCGCATCCGGACCTCGCCTTTCGGCGGCGGTCCGGGGCGGGGTTCTTTGTTGGAAGCCGAGATTCGAATTCCCCTCGGTTATCCGGAGAATTCCCTGCGGCGGGCACGGCGACGCTATTCAGTTCAGTGTGATTTACCTTTTGTTCACTTGCCGGATGTTTGGAATTACCTCGGCTTCGGGTAGATCACAGCCCTATCAAGCGCGCAAATGCCGCCCGGCCATTTCGGTCGAGCGGCTATCAGCAGCGGAAACCCCGCCCGAGCGATGCGCGGGCGGGGTTTCCTGGGCTCGTTTTCAGTTGTGTGGAGCCGTTGTGCGACTTACTTAGCCGGCGCCGGCGCGTTGAACGGCGCGCTGGTGGTGGCGAAGTACTGGATCGCCGCACCGATCGCGACCGGAGCCGTGATGAAGATCTGACCGAGCAGGGTGCCCAGCGCACCGACGGCGAGGATGCCGGCGACGCAGCCGACGGCCGCGGCCGGGATGAACGGGCCGAACAGACCGATGATGGTGGCCGAGGCGACCGTGGCACCGGCGATACCGCCGAGGACACAGCCGAGTGCGCCGCCGCCGAGGCCGCCGACCAGGGTGCCGATGGTGGCGCCCATGGCGATGGTGTCCTTCATGCGGTTGAAGGCGGCCAGCTCACGGTCGTACTGGCTCTTGAACGGGGCCTGGTCCTCGTAGGGCAGCGCGACCGGCTTGTAGGTGGCCTTCGCCATGTCGAGCTGCGGGGTGAGGGTGGCGGTGTGGTCGGCGATGTCCGCGGCGATCGGGAACTCGAAGTCGTCGACGCGGAAGGTCAGCGGGGTGCCCGCGACGGTGGTGCCGTTGGCGGCCTTGATCTTGAGGGCGTTGTCCTCGACGACCAGCGAGCCGGAGTCGATCGAGATGATCGACTGGGTGTCGGTGGCGTTCGCGGTGAAGTTGATCGGGGCGTCGGCGGATTCCGCCGGTGCCGCGTTGACAGTGCCCGCGGTGACGCCCATGGCGGCGATCAGCAGAGCCGAAGTCGCGGCGAATTTCCTCATCAGCATTTTGTTTTGGACCTCGATGTGAAGCGTTCGGAGGGGACTAGACGATCGAAATCTAGACCAGCTAACGAGTGGTGAACCCGTTGTGACCGTTAATTCAAATTTTGTTCACCATCGCGACTCGAGGCTTGGTGGGTTCTTTGAAATGTGCGCGTTGACCATGCCTTTTCACAAAGAACTGAACCACGCGTCTTTCTTTACGCTCGACCAGAGTGACTAACGTCACAGATTGAAACCCTGGTCGCGCGGGTGAATACGACCGGACGGATCCGGCGGCAGCGGGTCGCGCGGGCGACGTAAGGTCATGGGGTGCGACTGCTCGTAACCGGCGGGGCCGGGTTCATCGGTGCGAATTTCGTCCAACAGACCGTGGCAGAGCGTCCCGACGCCACCGTAACCGTCCTTGACGCTTTGACCTACGCGGGAAACCGGGCCTCGCTCGAGCCGGTGGCCGACCGCATCGACTTCGTGCACGGTGACATCGCCGATCTGGATCTGGTCGACGAGCTCGTCAGCGGTGTCGACGCCGTTGTCCACTTCGCCGCCGAATCGCACAACGACAACTCCCTCGCCGAACCCTGGCCCTTTGTGCAGACCAATATCGTCGGTACCTACTCGCTGCTGCAGGCGGTACGCCGCCACGACGTGCGCTACCACCATGTCTCCACCGACGAGGTCTACGGCGATCTCACACCGGACGGACCCGCATTCGACGAGGACACCCCTTACAACCCGTCCAGCCCCTACTCGGCCACCAAGGCCTCGAGCGATCTGCTGGTGCGCGCCTGGACCCGCTCGTTCGGCGTCCACGCGACGATCTCCAACTGCAGTAACAACTACGGGCCGTATCAGCACGTGGAGAAGTTCATCCCGCGCCAGATCACCAACCTCATCGACGGCGTGCGGCCGCGGCTCTACGGTGCGGGCCATCAGGTGCGCGACTGGATCCACGTCGACGACCACAACCGCGCGGTGTGGGACATCCTGGAGCGCGGGCGAATCGGGCAGACCTATCTGATCGGCGCGGACGGTGAACTCGACAACAAGTCTGTGGTGCGGATGATCCTGCGGGCCTTCGACCGCGATCCCGACGATTTCGATCATGTCACCGACCGGGCGGGTCACGATCAGCGCTACGCCATCGATGCGACGCTGCTGCGCACCGAACTCGGTTGGACGCCACGCTATTCCGACTTCGCCGCCGGGCTCGCCGCGACCATCCGGTGGTATCGGGACAACGAATCCTGGTGGCGCCCAGCCAAAGCCACGACCGAGCGCGCCTACGCCGAGGCGGGCGAAACGACCATCAACGCCTGAGTCAGCCCCAGACGATCGAATAGTACTTCCACAGCGCGGCGATCAGCGCTACCAGTGTGGCCGCGATGACGGCGACGGCCGGACCCTTGGCCGGGGTCTGGCCGCGAACGTCGGTGAGCCGCAACGGCATCCAGCGCAGCAGCACCACCAGTGCGACGATCGCCAGCGGCACGAAGTACCGGCCCTGGACGCCGTCGATGATGTAGTAGCCGACCGGCGTGAACGACATGTACAGCGTCACGTAGATCATCGCGACGCTCGCGAGCAGCGTCAGCGCGACGATCAGTGTGCGCCGGAAGGTGGCCGTCGCGGTATTCATTCGATCCGCGATACCGATGCTGACCGCGAAGGCGAGCACGCAGGCCAGTATCGACAATGCGGGGACATCGATGTAGGCGAAGCCGAGTTCACCGAAGAACTGGATGAACCACCGCTGATCGCGCAGGGCGATGCTCTCGCCGAAGGTATTCACGAAATTCACCGGGTCGGTGAGGATCCCGTGCAGCTGATCGCTCGGCCGCACCGAATTCCACTGGTGCTGTGGGCGCATCAGGCCCATACCGTCGGTAGTCGGTCCCGCGATCTTCATCCAGACCGCGAAAGCCAGCGCGCCCAGTCCCGCGAAACCCCATGGGATGAAACGCTTCCAACCGGCCGCACCGCCGAGGGCGAACCGGTTCGTCGGCACCAGCACCACGAGCATGGCGAGCAGCACGTAGGTCGGCTTGCTGACCGGCAGCAGTAGGGTCGCGCCCAGTAGCGCGGCCGTCTCGGTGCGACCGAGACCGTCACCCAGGAACAGCGCCTTGACCAGCAACGCCGAAACCAGGATGGCCAGTGCGTTGGTCATGGTGTCGGCGGTGACAGTGCCCGCCTGGAAGACCGCGATCGGCAGCACGGCGACGGTGAACGCCAGCCACTGCACCCGGTGCGCGCGCAGTGCCCACAGCCCGAATCCGACCAGCGCGAGGTAGGTGGCCAGGCCCGCGAGCCGGGTCAGCAGCATCATCGCGCCGACATTCAGTCCGAACAGCTCGGCGACCCGAATGCCGATGGCCGCAGGGATATACGGCACCGGCGAGTAGGCGGCGGTATTGGTGAACCAGACCGGCTCCTCGGCCTTGGAAACCGCGGCGCCCTCCATCCGGGCGTAACTGCCGGGATCGGCCACCATCTGATCCGGCTCTTCCGGATTGGTGCTGTAGTCGTGCAGCGCGTAGCCCATCAGCTGGGTGATGCTGATCGGCACATCGCCGCCATAGGAGATGCCGCGATCGTCGTGGATCCGCTGCGGCAGGAAGCCGCCGTGCGCGACCTGGTAGGCGCGACCGAACTGGGTGATTTCGTCGTGGCCCCAGAACGGCGGGGTGATCCAGGCGAACAGTGCGCCGAAGACCGTGACGACGATGGTGAAAGCGACCGTCGCGGCGCCGAAGCGGGCCACGATCCGGCGTCCGAAATCACGTACCGGATTCGATCTGCTCGAATCAGGTTCGGCGGCAGCGGATTCGGTTGTCGCTGCAGCGTTGTCCGTGGTCTCGGGTTCCGGATTCGCAGCGGTTGCGGTTCGATCCGCCGAGGTCGTCAACGCTCGGCTCCACCGGTGTTTACGTCACCACCATGCGCGTCGTCCGCGCCGACGGCCGAGTAGCGCAGGTAGACCAGCCGGGCGGCCTCGTGCCGGGAGCGCCGGATGCCGTCCAGGATCAGCCCCGCCGTCCAGGCCAGGCTGCCGAGCAGCAGCAAGGTGAATCCCAGGAACAGCGTCGGGAACCGGGGCACCTCATGGGTGTTGTAGAACTCGACCACGATCGGAATGGTCAGGATGATCGAGACCAGCCAGCTCAGCGTGCCGAACAGCCCGTAGAACGCGACCGGCCGCTCATGTCTGGCCAGGCCGATGATCAGCGCGAGGATCTTGAATCCGTCGTGGTAGGTGCGCAGCTTGCTCTCACTGCCCGCGGGCCGATCGCGGAAGCCGACCGGAACCGCGGTCTGCGGCACCCGCAGATGCAGGGAATGCACGGTCAGCTCGGTCTCGATCTCGAATTCGCGCGAGACGGCCGGGAAGCTCTTCACAAATCGGCGCGAGAACACCCGGAAGCCGCTGAGCATATCGTCGACGTTCTCGCCGAACACCTTTCCGACCACGCCGTTGAGCACCTTGTTGCCGGTCTCGTGGCCGGAGCGGTAGGCCGACGCGCCCTGGTCCTGTTTGCGGACGCCGAGCACATGGTCGTACGGACCGTCTAGCAGTGTCTTGATCATCAGCGGCGCGGCCGACGCCTCGTAGGTGTCGTCGCCGTCGATCATCAGATAGATGTCGGCCTCGATATCGGCGAAGGCGCGGCGCACCACATTGCCCTTGCCCTTGGTGTGTTCGTGGCGCACGATCGCACCGGCGGCGCGGGCCCGCTCGGCGGTCGCGTCGGTGCTGCGGTTGTCGTAGACGTAGACGACGATTCCCGGCACGGCGGCCTGCAGGTCGGCGACGACCTTGGCGACCGAAGCCTCCTCGTTGTGGCATGGCACCACTGCGGCAATTCGGAGCTCGGTGGAGTCCACCCGGTCAATCCTCGATGTCGGCGGTGAATGGGGAACACCGGGAGGGTACAGGGCGGTACCTATTGGTGCTCACTCGGTTCACCGAGCCTACTGGGGTACCGTCGCCGGGTGTCTTACCCAGAGCAGCCCGTGTCATTCTCCGAACGGTCCGGCTCACCGCAATCGACGCCCGTTGACGAGCCGCTGACCGCGAAGGTGATCGCCGCACTTCGGCGCGGCGGCGCTTTCCTGGTGGTCGGCGCGATCGGTTTCCTCGTGGACGCGGGCACCTACAACCTGCTGGTGTTCTGGGGCGGCGAGGGCGTGCTGTACCACGCGCCGCTGCCCGCCAAGATCATCGCGATCGCGGTGGCCACAGTGGTGACCTACTTCGGCAACAAGTGGTGGACCTTCGGGCACAAGAAATCCGATAATCCCGGGCGCGAGTACCTCTTGTATGCCATATTCAATGTTGTCGCTATCGGCCTGCAACTAGGTTGTCTTGGGTTCTCCCGCTATGTGCTCGACCTGTCTTCACCGCTGTCGGACAACATCTCCGGCACGCTCATCGGCCAGATCGTCGCGGTGGTATTCCGCTACTGGGCCTACGACAAATTTGTATTCGTCGGTTCTTCGGACAGTTCGGCTAATGACAAGCAACCATAAATAGCAGGACCGCCCCGGTTCCTGGACAGGCAGTCGCCGAGCCTGATTGATATCCTCGCACCCGCCGCGAAGGCATCCAGGGGCGTGTCTGTCCCGTCGGCACCAAAACGATTTCGAGGACTTCATGGATCAGTCGGCTACCCAGGCCGTTACCGAGACAAATGACCAACCTTCGACCGCGCCCGCCTCGCTGCGCGTCGACCACCAGGCGCCCGACCGGCTGGTGCTGCAGCGCGGCATCTTCACCGGTCCGTCGGCGAAGGTGAGCGACGAGCTGTACGCCGTCGTCAAGGGTCGCGCACATCGGGAACGCCTGGAGCTGAGACTGGACAAGGGCGCGTCCGCGCATACCAACACCTACTTCGGGCGCTTCGCGGCCAGCTACTGGCAGCGCTGGACCACGGTCACCGAGGTGTGGGCGAGCATGGTGCTCGATGTGACCGAGAAGGCCCGCGTCCGAGTGGTCGCCTCCGATATAGCCGGGCACCGCCGGATCATCGAGACCGCCGAGATCACCACCAGTGGCCCGCTGACCCTGACCGCACCGCTGGACCAGTACGTCGACGGTGGCGCGCTGTGGCTCGAATTCGATGCCATCGGCGGCGAACTCGGCATTTCCGCGCAGACCTGGTCCGCCACCGCACCCGACCACATGCGCCCGGTCGCCATCGCGATCTGCACCTTCAACCGGGCCGCGGACTGCGCCGAGACGGTGGCCGCGCTGGCCTCCGACGCCCCGATTCTGGAGGCCATCGACGCGGTCTACGTGGTGGATCAGGGCACCGATCTGGTGGAGAACCAGGCGCGCTTCCAGGAGACGCTGCCGATTTTCGGTGACAAGCTGCGCTATATCCGGCAGCCGAATCTCGGTGGTGCGGGCGGTTTTACCCGTGGCCTCTACGAGGTGTCCGCGGTCAACGAGCACGCCGACGTCATCCTGATGGACGACGACATCCTCTGCGAACCGGAAACGGTGTTGCGGCTCAACGCCTTCGCCAATATGACCGTGGCACCGACCCTGGTCGGTGCGCAGATGTTGTTCCTGCTCAACCCGGATTATCTGAATGTCGGCGCCGAGGAAGTGCATTTGCACGAACTCAAGCACGGCCAGAAGGTTCCGAAGGCATTGCGCAACACCAGCATGCTGAAGAAGAACCAGGAGCGCCGCGTCGACGCCGGCTACAACGCCTGGTGGACCTGCCTCATCCCGGCCGAGGTGGTCGCCGAGATCGGGCTGCCGGTGCCGATCTTCTTCCAGTGGGACGATGTCGAATACGGCATCCGGGCCCGCGAGCACGGGTTCGTCACGGTGACGCTGCCGAACGCCGCGGTATGGCACGCGGACTTCTACTGGAAGGACTACGACGACTGGGCGCGCTACTTCAGCACGCGCAACTCGTTGATCGTCGGTTCACTGCACACCGATCTCGACGGCAAAGCCATTACCCGCCAGCTGTTCCGGAGTCTGGCCGAACATCTGGTCGCCATGCAGTACGGCCTGGTGCACACCACTTTGCAGGGCATCGAGGACTTCCTGCAGGGGCCGAAGGTTCTGCGCGACGGTGGAATCGCCGCGCTGGCCGCCGCTCGCACCAGTCGCGGCGATTACGCCGAGACCATCAAGCATCCCGCCGCGACTCCGCCGGTGCGCTCGGCCGATATCAATTTGCGTCGGGCCGGTGGCGAACCGAGTCGGGTCACCGCGGTGCTGATCAAGCGGGCCATCGCCCAGTGGACCGGGCGCACCCAGCACGGGCTGGTCGGCGTCACCCGCGAGGACGCGCACTGGTGGCACGTTTCGCTGTTCGACCACGTCGTGGTCACCGACGCCTCGCAGTCCGGTGTCCGGGTCCGGCAGCGCGACAAGGCGCGCGCTCGCGCCCTGCTCATCCGCACCATCCGCGTCCTGCGCCGCCTGCGCCGCGAACTGCCCGACCTCACCCGGCAGTACCGCGCGGCGATGCCGGAGCTGACCAGCCGGGAGAACTGGGAGCGCCTCTACGGCATCGAGCCGAACTGAGCCGGTGCCGCCGCGCACGGTTTGCCCGCCAGCACGAAATGATCGGGCGATCCATGCGCGGCGCGCCAAATTGTGCGCGTGACGACCGCGCTCAGCGCAATGCGGCTTCGAATGCGGCGTACGCGCCATCGTCGAAGAGCACGAAGCGGGCTTCTTGTGCGGATGTTTTCGTGTGGCGCACGGTTTCGGTAGCGATGCGGGCGCCATCGTCCATCGGCCAGCCGTAGATGCCGGTCGAGATGGCAGGAAAGGCGACTGTTCGCGCACCCAATTCGTCTGCTACCCGGAGGGATTCGCGGTAGCACGAGGCGAGAAGGGCGGAGCGGTCTTCGGTCGCGCACCATACGGGTCCGACGGTGTGGATCACCCATCGGGCCCACAGGTCGCCCCCGGTAGTGGCGACCGCCTCGCCGGTGGGCAGGCCCTTGCCGTAGCGCGATGCGCGCAGATCGCGGCAGGCGTCGAGAATCGCCGGTCCACCAGCGCGATGGATTGCGCCATCGACGCCGCCACCACCGAGTAGAGAAGAGTTGGCCGCGTTGACGATCGCGTCGACCCGCTGTTCAGTGATATCGCCCCGGCGAAGGATGATCGTGGCGGTACCGGGAGCGCCCGAGATCAGGTGCCTGGCGCGCCCTTCGAGTAGCGGCATCAACGCTTGCCGCCAGGCATCGAGACTGACCATCCCGCTCGACATGCCGCCGTGCGCGAACTCCGGTCGATGCACGCTGGCGGGTGCGTTTTTCGCACCGAGACCCAACCCGACGACTTGCTCGAAGCTGTCGTGCAGCAGTGCGATCAACTCGGTGGCAGTCGACGGCGGGTCGAGATCTGCGAGCCGACTCCGCATTTCTTGCCAGACGTAGGGATCGCCGCGCAGCCCCCACCCTTCGGGCTCTGGTTCGAAGAGCGCGGCCAAGGTCGGTTTACCGGTCACGACAGCGACGGTACCGGGCTGACGGCCCGAAGGTGGCCGGGGTGGACCACCTTCGGGGTCGGCGTCAGAGGAACAGGTCGGTGGTCAGTTCGGCGTCGCCGGGGACGACGCGGTACTTGTCCAGGTCGGTGATGCCGTGTGCGGCGAGTACTTCGTCATCGAGGAAGAAGTTGCCGCTGGTCTCCTTCGACGGTGAGGTGAGGACCAGGTAGGCGGCGTCGGCGTAGATGTCGGGGGTGCGGGAGGTGGCGATCATTTCCTCGCCGCCGAGCAGATTCTTGACCGCGGCCGTGGCGATGGTGGTGCGCGGCCACAGTGAGTTGACGGCGATGCCGTCGCCCTCGAGTTCCTCGGCCAAACCCAGTGTGGTGAGCGACATTCCGTACTTGGCGATGGTGTAGCCGAGCGCCATGCCCGCCCACTTCGGGTCCAGGTTGAGCGGCGGGGACAAGGTCAGGATGTGCGGGTTGCGGCCCGCCGCGGCCGATTCGCGCAGCGCGGGAATGCTGAGCTTGGAGAGCAGGAAGCTGCCGCGGCAGTTGATGTCCTGCATCAGGTCGTACTTCTTCATGGAGATGGCGTCGGTGGGGGACAGGTCGATCGCCGAGGCATTGTTGACGACGATGTCTATGCCGCCGAACCGCGCTACGGTCTGGCGCACGGCCTCGGCGACCGACTCATCGATGCGCACATCGCCGACGAACGGCAGTACGGTTCCGCCCGCCGCCTCGAGTTCCGCGGCCGCGGTATGGATGGTCCCCGGCAGCTTCGGATGCGGCTGGTCGGTCTTCGCGATCAGGGTGATATTCGCGCCGTCGGCGGCGGCTCGCTTGGCGATCTCCAGACCTATGCCACGGCTGCCGCCCGACATGATCATCGTCGCGCCCGCGAGCGGCTTCGATCCCGGTTCCGTCATGACCTGCTCCTGTCGTCCAGGCCGCGGGTGGGTGCGCCCGCGGCCGTGCCGACCCGTTCGAGCGACCGGCGAGCAGTCGCCGACGGGTGTTGTGCACGTCAAGGGTAACTCAGTCCCCTATGCAACCAGTTGCATAGGCGGATAGAAGAAAGGGCGCCGGAGGCCCCGACGCCCTTTCGACCTGTCAGATGCTGGATGCGCCTGCGATCAACACGATGTTCAACAGGATCATCAATGCCACGATGCCCCAGCTGATGTAGATGAAGATGGCGCCTGGCGTCTTCTGCGGAACCGGGCCGATCGCACCGCCGAGGAAGATGACCGCGGGCGGCTTGTAGTAGAACCGTGCGCCCTGACCTTCCTGAATGGCGGCCGTCGCATTCGCCGGGCCCATATCGAACAGCCAGGGCGTGGTCACCTTCACGTGGTACTGCCCCGGGCCGACCGGAATATGGTTCTGACCCCACCGCGTATTCGGCACCCGCTGACCGTTGATCAGGATCTTCGGCTTGGTGATCGCCAACAGGAAGGCGAACCACTCATAGGATGCCTCGACGGTGATGCCCGGCGGGGCCGGTGCCTGCTGCGGAACCGGCTGTCCGTAGGGCGCCTGGCCGTACGGCTGCTGCCCATAGGGCTGAGCAGGCTGGCCGTACGGCTGCGGCGGCACGGGCTGGCCGTACTGCGGCTGCGGAATATGCGGCTGACTGCCGTACGGCGGTTGCGGCACCTGCGGTTGGCTGATCGGTGGCTGCCCCGCGGGCGGCGCGTATTGCGGTGGCGCACCGTAGGGATTCGGCGCGCCCTGCGGCGCCGGCTGACCATATGTGGGCTGTCCGGGCCATTGCCCGGGCTGGCCCTGTGGCGGATACCCGCCGGGGTAACTCATCGGAACCCTCCCGTTTAGCGATTTGTGCGTGCCGACCCTACCGTGATTCCGCGGAATCAGCGTTTCGAGCTTCTCTCCTGGTAGAACTGCCGCTGCTGCTTGCGGATATCGCGCCACACCTTGGCGCGTTCGGCCTGCAGCCGCTTATCCGATCGCGCTGCCATCCAGGCGTTTTCCCGTTCGAGTTTGCGGTAGCTGTCGAAGCGCCGCTGGGTGAGCGCGCCGCTGTCGATGGCTTCCTGTACGGCACAGCCGGGTTCGCCGTTGTGCGCGCAGTCGTCGAATCGGCAGTGCGCCGCGATGGATTCGATATCGCTGAAGGTTTTCTCGATGCCTTCCGCGGCATCCCATAGTCCGATGCCGCGCAGTCCGGGCGTATCGATCAGCGTGCCGCCGCCGGGCAGCGGCCGCAGCTCCCGATGCACCGTGGTGTGCCTGCCCTTCTTGTCCACCGCGCGAACGGCGTTGGTGGCGAAGACTTCCTGGCCGAGCAGGGCATTGGCGAGCGTCGATTTCCCGACGCCGGACGGACCGATCAGCGCGACGGTGCCGTCGAGCATCGCGGTGAGCACATCGAGTCCGGATCCGGTATCCGCACTGACCGCGAGGGCGACCGCACCGGGCGCGACGGCCTGCACCTTGTCGAGCGGAATATCCAGCGCCGCATCCGCTTTGGTGAGCACTACGATCGGTTGTGCGCTGCTCTCCCAGGCCAGTGCGAGCATGCGCTCGATCCGCCCGAGGTCGATATCGCCGTCGGCCGCGCTGCAGATCAGCACGGTATCGACATTCGCGGCGAGCACCTGGCCCTGTGCGCGCCGGTCCGCGGCCGAGCGCATGATCGCGCCGCGGCGCGGCAGTAGCTGTCGCACATTCAGTTCGGCATCGATGCTCACCCAGTCGCCGGTGCACAGGCCGCTGATCTCGGAAGCCGAACCCCGCCTGAGCGGGTCAGGCCGGGAGGAGGCAGCTTGCGTAACAACGGACGGCCCCCGCTCAGGCCGATTCGAACGCTGGCAACGGGCGCGCGTGAGTCCGGTCGGTGTCGCGACATCGCATTCGCTGCGATCCATGCGGATCACCCGCGCGGGGACGCACCCATCGTCGATGAGCGAGTTGTATTCATTGGCAACGGCTTCGGTCCAGCCGTAAGGGACGAGGAGGTCGTGGTCGACCATGATGGAAGGAATCCTTCGTCGGGCGCCGAGCCCGAACCGGACTCAGCGAGAGGTATCTGAGGCGGAAATTCGTGCGACAGCGTGCGTTTGCGCGGCTGTTCCGGGCACGACAATCCGAACGGTCCTTGTCACGATCTCCACCTCCTCACTCTCGTCTCGACGTTGCTCGCCAACTTTGGCATGGCGCGCAGACCCGCGCAATCTATTTTTCGTCGGTGGGCTTCTGATCCGGGGTCGGCTTGCCGAACTGCTCGTTGCGACCCAGGCTGCGCAGGTGGAACCATTCGCGCAGACCGGCCGGATCGCGGCGGGTGACGAGGAAGAACCAGGAGAACCGGATCCATTCCTGGGGTAGCAGTTTGCGCATACCGGGCTGGGACATCAGGTAGCCGCGGTTGCGGTAGGTGAAGTAGCGCTTGACCGGGTCGTCCGGATACTGGGTGTGCATGCGGCCGCCGAGGATCGGCTTGAATTCGGCGGCGCCGTTGGGATGCAGGTAGGCCGTCTGTAGACAGGTGCCGAAGGGCAGACCCGAGCGAACCAGCCTGCGGTGCACCTCGACCTCGTCGCCGCGTACGAATAGCCGCAGGTCCGGAACACCGATCAGATCGACCGCCTTGGCGGAGATCAGCGCGCCGTTGAAGAGCGAGGCGATGCCGGGCAGGAAGTCTTCATCGCCTAGCTCGGAACGTAGCCGCCGCCAGACCACACCGCGGCGCAGCGGGAAGGCGAGCCGGTCCGGTTCGTCGATATCGCAGACCACCGGAGATACCTCGACCAGACCGTGTCGGCCCGCGCAATCGAGCAGCGTGGCAAGGACTTCCGAGCCGTCGGGGCGGCCGTCGTCGTCGGCCAGCCACACCCAGTCCGCGCCGAGGGTCAGCGCGTGCAGCATGCCTAGCGCGAAACCGCCCGCGCCGCCGAGATTGTGCGCCGAACCGAGGTAGGTGGCCTCGACCGGCTGCTGGGCGACCAGCTCCGCGACCTCGGGTTCATTGGCGTTGTCGACCACGATCAGGTGGTCCACCGGGCGGGTCTGGGAGACAAGCACTTTCAGCGATTCGGCGAGTAATTCGCGGCGCTTGTGGGTGACGACTACGGCGACGATTTTGGCGTCGGGGCCGGTGCCCGCCGGGGTGCGGGCGGCTTCGATCTGTGCGGGTGAGGGTTCGTCGGAGTCGTCGTCAAGCTCGTCTAGGAGCTGCGTTGCCTGGTCGTCGTCCGCTGGCTGAGGCGTGGATTGCGGTGTTGCGCCGTCTGCGGGCAGCGGGGTTGTGTCTGCATGCTGCGACGCCGAGTCGTCCGAGGCCTGTGCTGCGGGGTCGTCCGCAGGCTGCGGCCCCGGGGCGTTCGTAGCGCGCGCTGCCGCGGCTGCGGGCTGAGGCGTTGCGTCGTGCGGCACGGAGTCGTTCGCCGGGGCGCTCGAGGTCGGTGCATCGGAATCCGGCACGGAGTCGATCGGGCCCTCGCGCCCCGCGTCGATCGGGGCGTTCTGCCCGGTCGGCTCACTCATGCCTGATTCCGCTCCAATTCTCGCTCGGTTCCCATTTTCCGTTCCGCTTCCATTTCGCGCAGCACGGTGGCGACGTGATTACCCGCGTCCGGGCCCTCGTAGGCACGCACCACTTCTTCGATACCGCCGCGCAAACGGATCTGCCCGTGGTCGATCCACATGGCGGTATCACAGAGCTGGGCGAGAAATTCGTTGGAATGGCTGGCGAACACCAGGATGCCCGAGCGGGCCACCAGTGATTGCAACCGGATCCGAGCCTTCTTCATGAATTCGGCGTCCACCGCGCCGATACCCTCGTCGAGCAGCAGGATCTCCGGATCGATGGAGGTCACCACACCCATCGCCAAGCGCACCCGCATACCGGTGGAATAGGTGCGCAGCGGCATCGACAGATATTCGCCGAGTTCGGTGAATTCGGCGATCTCATCGATCTTCGACAGCATCTGCTTGCGCGTCTGTCCGAGGAAAAGCCCACGGATGATGATGTTCTCGAAGCCGGAGATCTCCGGATCCATACCGACGCCGAGATCGAATACCGGCGCCACCCGGCCGCGGATGCGAGCGCTGCCGCGCGAGGGTTCGTAGATTCCCGAAAGTAATCGCAGCAGTGTCGATTTGCCCGCGCCGTTATGTCCGACCAGGCCGACCCGGTCGCCCTCTTTCAGCGAAAGGGTGATGTCGCGCAGCGCCTCGACCACCACGACGTCGGACTGATTGCGGCCGATCGCACCGCCCGCCTTGCCGAGGAATGCCTTTTTCAGCGACCGCGATTTGGCGTCGAAGATCGGGAACTCGACCCACGCCTGGCGGGTTTCGATACTCACATGGTCGGTCATCGGGCCCGATCTCCTATACCCAGTACGGCACGCGCGAACGGTACTGCTTCATGGCGAAGATCGCCACGATCCAGCCGACTACCGTGATGGAGCCGACGATCACCCAGTGATACAGGTGCTGATCATCACCGAGCAGCGGTGCGCGCACGATCTCCAGGTAATGGAAGGTCGGCACGATTTCGGCCAGCTTCGCGCGCTCGCTCACCTGACCACCCTGTTCTTCCAGGCTTTTTGTATTCCACATGACCGGCGTCAGCACGAACAGCATCAGCGTGAGGCTGCCGAGGATCGGCGCGATATCGCGGTAGCGGGTGCTGAAGATGCCGAAAACGATCGAGACCCACATCGAGTTGAGGAACAACAGCCCGAGCGCGGGGATCGCGAAAATGGCGGTCCAGTGCAGTTTTTCCCAGACGCCGAACGCGAACAGCACCACCAGATAAATCAGCATGTTGTGCGCGAAGAACAGCAACTGCCGCCAGACCAGGCGATAGACGTGCACGCTCAGCGCCGACGGCAGCTGTTTGATCAGCCCCTCATTGGCGATGAAGACATCCGAGCCCTCGAGGATACTGGCCTGGATCACATTCCAGACGATGATGCCGACGGCCACATACGGCAGATACGACTTGATCGACTGGCCGAGCAGCGCCGAGTACAGAATGCCGATCGCGGCGGCCTGCACACCCGTCGCGATGGTGATCCAGAACGGGCCGAGTACCGAGCGCCGATAGCGCTGTTTGATGTCCTGCCAGCCGAGCGACAGCCAGAGCTCGCGCTGCGCGAAGCCGCCGCGGAAATCCTTGAACGCGCGCCCGAAGGTCTGCGAGTCCGAGACGATCGCACTCGCCGAGGCGACGGCCTCCTCCGGCGCGGGCGTTTCCGCGTCGGAGCTCACCGGATGCTCCGGCGCGGTGTTCTCTTCAGTAGGCACGGAGGTCTCATCGGAACTCTCGTCGGTACGCGCTTGGCTGGTATCTGAACGCACTGAACCCTCTTCAGGACGATCCGAGCTCTCATCGGGACGCGCCGTATTCACATCGGAGACCGAGTCGGGGCGGGCGGCGGCGGACGGCACGGTGCTCGACACTACCCTCGCGATTTCCCGCGGCGTGAGCGGCAGGGCCCGGAGGCGGTACCGAAGCGTAACCACGCAGGGCCTCGCGATCGCCGCAAATCAGACACCGCCGACCCGGCTGGCACTCGACTCGGATCGACTCAGAGATATTGTCCGGAGCCGCCGATCGGCGAGTTCGACTGGCCCCCGCGCGGGTCGGTCGCGTGGATGCCGGGCGGCAGCGCACCCTGCCGCATCTGTTCCAGCTGCGCGCGCGCCGCCATCTGCTGGGCGAACAGCGCCGTCTGGATGCCGTGGAAAAGGCCTTCCAACCAGCCGACGAGCTGGGCCTGAGCAATGCGAAGTTCGGCATCCGATGGCACGGCGTCATCGGTGAACGGCAGCGTGAGCCGCTCCAGTTCCTCGCGCAATTCCGGTGCCAGACCCTGTTCGAGTTCACGCACCGAGGATTTGTGGATCTCACGCAGCCGGGTCCGGCTGGCATCGTCCAGCGGAGCCGCGCGGACCTCCTCCAGCAATTGTTTGATCATGGTCCCGATGCGCATGACCTTCGCGGGCTGCTCGACCATATCGGCGAGCGATTCCTCGACGTCATCCTTATTGTCCGCATTGTCGGATTTCTCATTACCGTCGGTAACGACCTGCGCGGTGAAGGGCGTGTCCGAGCCGGACTCGACCGGAATGGCCAGCGGCCTGCCGTCGGGTCCGATCACGACAATGGATTCGGGTGCTCCATCCGATTGCGTCATGGTCCCCATCATGTCGCGTCCGCCGCGAACGCGCTAAGTCGCCTCGCCCTTCGATCAGGTCACCGGGTCGGTGCCGAGGCGCGGAGGCGGCGTCTATTCTGTTCGGGTCGTGTGGTTCGGATTTGCTGAAAGTCGGTTGCCATGCTGAGTCCCAGTTCACTGCACCCCCGCCTGCCGGTGAGGGGGAACGCGGTTACCCAGCCTCGCCCGCTGCCCTTAGAGTGGCCAACATGACTTACGACGTCGCGAGGGTTCGGGGCCTGATACCGTCCCTCGGCGACGGCTGGATCCATCTCGACCCGCAGGGCGGAATGCTGGTCCCGGATTCGGTATCTCGTGCCGTATCAACAGGTTTCCGGACCTCTTCGTTTTCCCATATCGGCCGCAATGGCGCCGCCGTTCGCAGTGCCGCGATTCTGGACGCGGCGCGCGAGGCCGTCGCGGATCTCGTCGGCGCTGATCCGGCGGGCGTCGTGCTCGGACCGGACCGTGCGGTTTTGCTGGCCTGGCTGGCGGAGTCGCTGAGTTCGCGGCTCGGCCTCGGCACCGGGATAGTGCTGTCGCGATTGGATGACGAGGCGAACGTCGCGCCGTGGTTGCGGATCGCGAATCGCTACGGCGCGCATGTGCGCTGGGCCGAGGTCGAGATCGAGACCTGTGAGATGCCGTCGTGGCAGTTCGAGGAATTGATCGGCCCGACCGCCCGGCTGGTCGCGCTGACCGCGGCATCGCCGATCGTCGGCTCGGCGCCCGGGGTGCGAATCGCGGCGGATCGGGTGCACGAGGTAGGTGGTCTGCTCGTCGCCGATTGCATTGGCGCCGCGCCCTATGCCCTCATTGATATCGACGAACTGAATGCCGATGTGGTCGCGTTGAGCGCGCCCGCCTGGGGCGGTCCGCAGATCGGCGCGCTGGTCTTCCGCGATCCGGCCTTCCTGGACCGTATTCCGTCGATGTCGTTGAACCCCTACGCAAAAGGCGCCGAACGCCTCGAGGTCGGCGGCCACCAATACGCCCTGCTCGCTGGCTTGACCACCTCCATCGACTTTCTCGCGGGCCTGGACGAGCGCGCCCGCGGCACCCGCCGCGAGCGCCTCGAAATCTCTATCACCTCGCTGCAGGACTACCACGATCAACTCTTCGAGCACCTGATGGACGTGCTCGACAAAATCTCCAATCTGACCGTCATCGGCCGCGCCTCCACCCGCATCCCCACCGTCAGCTTCACCATGGCGGGCATGCAAGCCGAAAAGGTAGCCGCCAAACTCGCCGACGCTCGCATCGGCACCTTGAGCGGCGTCCACGGTGGGAGCCGGTTGCTGGACGCCCTCGGCGTCAACGACGAAGGTGGCGCCGTAACCGTCGGGTTGGCCCCGTACACAACCAAATTCGAGATCGATCAGTTGGGTCGCGCGCTGGCCGCCCTGGAGTGAGTCCGGCGCTGCCGATAGTCAGTATCGCTTCGGCTGCCCCCACTGATTGCTCGGTCGCTCCGGCATCGCATCGCCGCCCTCGCGTGGCGCGACCGCGTCGGCCGACGCGATGAAGTCCAGATAGATCCACTGCCCGTTGGTCTCGACCGGTACTTCGATACTGGCCACCCAACGCCCGTCCACGAGCCGATGCCACGCCCGCTGCCTGGCCGCCATCCGACCGGACAAGACCAGGCCGTACTTCTTCACGCGCGCCGATACCCCGCGGGTCGGCGATCCATCGGGCGGAAGCACACGATCGATGTCGACGTAGATCGGCAGGAGCGGGGAGTACGGCCGCCAGACGTCTCGATGTCGATTATCGAACATACATTCGAGTATGGCATCGATGATATGTCACGCAAATGCCCGGGGCGCATCGATCCGGAAGCGGTCAGCTGGACGCCACACCGCGAGGATAGGCTGGCTCACTCGCCTGTTGGGCGGTCGTCATAACGTTCAGTGTTGCCGAGTTCTCGGCGGCGATTGCGCCTTCGACTCGTTCGACAAGGGTCCGAAAGGCCTTGGCGTCGCCCAAGTGCTCGTACGGTCCTGTTCGGGTACGGAAGTAGACCTTCTCGTGGCCGAGTAGTTGTTCGGTCGACCGGTAATTCTTCCATTGCTCTCGATACTTGAAGACGCTCTCGAGCGAAACCGACGCCGCTACAACGAGACTGACCACCGTGACCACGGCAGGTGCCCACGCGAACGGGAGGTTGACAAGCGCGGGTACGGTCACGCCGCCGCCCACTG
>NZ_BDBY01000082.1 GCF_001613225.1 Nocardia pseudovaccinii NBRC 100343 | reverse complement strand
ACCCGGATCTGCAAATGCCTGGCCTTCATCGTGACGGCTTTCTTGTCATACCAACCTTGGTACTGCTCCAAGCGATCCGTGATGTAGTCCTCCGGCGCTATCAAAGGCGGACTCGGCTCATCGGAGCCGGACTGGCCGGAGCCGAGACCTTCGGTGAGAGGCACGCCGCCAATTATCGACGAGGCGTCATGACCGCACCCGGCGATCAGGAAAGCCGACCACCGGTTCGCAGCCGCCGTGCACCGGACGAAATCGTTGCGCTCGACCCGGTTTCTGGCGGTACGGTCGCGAAGAGCATTGCGGTTCCCAGTACCGGGAGGGCGTCCGAGAGGGTTGAGCGGCTCCGCCGATTCTATGAATTTGCTTGCGAGACAGGGTATCTCGTGTCCGACACGACTCGGATCGAAGCTGGAGAGTGGGACTCGAGCCGAGCCCGTCGGCGCTATAGTCCCCGCACATCTGTATGGAGAGGACACCCGATGGCTCTTTCACTGCCCGTGACATACCTGGTGGGAAGCGCCAACGCGCCGACACGACAGATCGCGATGGAGAAATTCGGCACGATGTGGGAGTACCTGCCGTCATTTCCGGAGGGTGACACGGCTTTTCCCGGTTGGATCATGCCGAGGCTGCGCAGTACCTTCGCGCTTCCTGGAATGCGGAAGGTGAAGGACGGAAACATCGAGTTGGCGTATCCGGGGATGCCCGGTTACGAGTACACCGGCGAGCGTGAGCTCGAGATCCCGCCGGTGCTGCTCGGGTATTTCGACCAAGCCGAGGCGGCCAAGCCGATTCTGGAGCGCATGATCGAGGAACGCGGCAGCGGCAAGAGCTATCAGGCGTGCATTGTCGATCCGTACGATCACGCGTACTTCGCGCTGGGTGAGGCCGGACTCGAGCAGCATTACGAGTCGTTTCGGAAACCGGCGCTGGAAGAGATCTTCGCTATTCACCGGCTTTTCGATGGCGATGTGGTGTTCCAGCTCGAGAGTCCCGGTCGCATGTTGACGATCGAAGTGATCGAGTCGGCGCAGGAGCGGGCCGCGAAAGCCGTTGAGCTGGCTTCGGATCTCGCCGCGTTCGTGCGCCGGATGCCGGAGGGCGCCCGTGTCACGATCCATCTGTGCCGTGGCGACTGGGAGCACAGCACGTGGCTGAAGCAGATCAACGGGTTCGAGCCGGTTGTGCTCTTGGTCAACGCCATCGTGGCGGCATGGCCCGGGGGCAGGACGCTGCAGGGCATTCACATTCCGCTGGCAGCGGCCGACGTACTGCCGTTCGCCGACGTGGACAACCCCGATATCTATCAGCCGTTGGAACAGCTGACCGCCGACGCGACCATCTACGCAGGCATCGTGCACGAGCAGGCGAGTCCGGACCATATCCGTTCGGCCTTGACGCAAGCGCGGAAGTATTACCCACGTCCCTTCGGCGGGTTGAGCACATCGTGCGGTATGGCTCGGATGACCGAAGCGCAGATGGACCACGCACTGCGATTGCTGAGCGAATTGATGGTCACGACGACCGGTTGATCGGCCCGGACCAATGACGGGCGCATCGTCGACCAGACCTCGATTCAAGCGTGGGACGAATAGCCGAATAGCGCCTGTCAGTGCGACTCTGCGCTACGGCCGTGACGAAGTCGGGGTGCCTTCAGCGGTACTCCCACACCGCGCTCGGCATCGGCAAACCATCACACAGCAGCACCTGGGCCGCAACCCGTCGATCGCGCGCTTCGGAGGCCCGTGTGTCGCGGTGTGTCAGGATCCCCACCCGCCGTTGGGGTTTCGCTGACATGAGAGACCACATCAGTATTGCGGAGACGGAGGGATTTGAACCCCCGGTCGCTCTCGCGACGCTCGCTTTCAAGGCGAGTGCATTCGGCCGCTCTGCCACGTCTCCAGGCCAACGAGAGTACCCGTTGCCGTGCGCCGTCCACCGACGGGTTAGTCGGAGTTGCCTATCTCGTGGTCGACGCGGGCGAAGACCTCGCCGACTATCTCGAGTTGTTCGGGACCGAGTAGGTCGATGAAGTTGCGGCGGACCGCCTCGACGTGACCGGGGGCGGCGGCCTCCAACCGACGCATACCTTCCTCGGTGAGTTCGGCGAGTACGCCGCGGCCGTCCTCGAGGCAAGTATTGCGGCGGACCATCCGCTGGGTCTCCAGGCGGCGGATCTGATGGGTGAGCCGACTGCGCGAGGACAACACGCCGTCGGCCAGCTCGCTCATGCGCAACGAACGGTCGGGGGCCTCGGAGAGCAGGACGAGGATCCGATATTCGGCGAGGGTGAGATCTGAGTCGCGTTGCAGTTGACGGTTCAGTGCCGTCGCCAAGCGCTGGTTACCGTCCATGTAGGCCCGCCAGGCACGCTGCTGCGACGACGAGAGCCATTTCGGCTCGACGGGCGCGTGACTGCTCGGTTCTGGAATCACGAGTTCCATTCTATGCGCGCCTGAACTGCGCAAACGCCCAGCCCAGGGGTCCAGCGAAAGACCTGGACACACGATTAATCAAATTCTGAATTACGGCCCGATGATCGGGCGGGTCAGCGGATTGTCGCGATCGACGAACGGTCGAGCTCGGTTGGATTCGCGCATCCGGACAGGCCCATGACGGAGTCGAAGTCCGCGAGCAGAACGCGCAGCGCGTGCCGCACACCCGCTCGGCCCGCGATGCCGAGACCGTATGCCCATGGGCGGCCGTAGAGCACCGCCTTCGCGCCGAGTGCCAGCGCTGTGAGCATGTCCGAACCGGTGCGGATGCCCGAGTCGAACAGGATGTCCGCGCGGTCGCCGACGGTGGCGACCACGGCGGGGAGGGCATCGAGTGCGGCAATGGCACCGTCGACCTGGCGGCCGCCGTGGTTGCTGACGACCACCGCGTCAGCACCCGCGTCGACGACTTGACGGGCGTCGTCCGGATGCAGGACGCCCTTGACGGCGATCGGCAGATCGGTCCACCCGCGGAGGTGGGCGAGGTCGGCGGGGCGCAGGGCGTGGTTGCCGAAAAGGCCGCTCCAGGTGAGGATCGCGGCTCGCATCGCATCCGCGCTCTCTTCGGGTGGCGCCGAGAGCTTCGCGCGGAAGACCGGATCCGATAGATAGTTGACAATGCCCTTGCCGTGCAGGAACGGCAGATGTGCGAGCTCGAGATCGCGGGGTCGCCAGCCGAGGCTCGGGGTGTCGACGGTGACGACAATGGCCGACGCACCCGCCCGTTCCGCGCGCTCGACGAAGGATCTGGCCAGCTCGTTATCGGCGGGCCAGTACAGCTGATACCACCAGCTTCCGGCCGCCGCGCCGACATCCTCGATGGTGGACGAGGCCGCCGTCGAGAGCACGGTACCGACGCCGAGTTCCTTCGTGACCTCCGCGACCATCACCTCACCACCCTCGTGCAGCAGCTCCAGCACCCCGACCGGCGCGGTCAGCACCGGCGCGGCCAGTCGCGTCCCGAGCACCTCCACCGACAGATCGCGCGCACCCGGCCCCGAGGTGCCGCGCAGCATCCGCGGCACGATCCGGTGGCGGTCGAATGCGGACCGATTGGCTGCCGCCGTCCGCTCCCCGGACGCACTCCCCGCGACATACGCGAAGGCCTCCTTGCTCAGCGCCTCGCGCGCCCGGTCCTCCAAACCCGCAGCCGTCAACGGCAATTCGGGTACCGCGCCACCGAGTCCAGCCAAGTAGATCTCGTTCTGGAAGTCGACAAAGCTGCTCACGGCGGGAACGCTAGTCCCCCGCCCGCATCCCCGCAGGCAGCTCGGCATATTGCTGCCGCCGACGCCAATCGTCCCAGCGGGACCGACGACCGGCACTCGGGTGAGCCGCACACTCAGGCGCTGCCGGACTTCTGCTGCGTGCCTGTTCTCGGGCGGCGGTTCTGCGGTGTTGTTATGGCAGCGCGAGTCATCAGGGCTGAACCTGGGCACTACCTGCCCGCGCGTGCGGCGCTTATGGGAGCCGCATACCCGATACACGGGATGTGTGCTCGCGAGGATGGGTGGATGGGGGCAGGATGAAGCGATGCGCGCTATCGAATTGAACGGGTTCGGGGGACCCGAGGTGATGGAGTGGGGCGAGGCGGCGGATCCGGTGCCGGGGCATGGGGAGGTGCTGATCGACGTTGCCGCGGCGGGGGTCAATCGCGCGGATCTACTGCAGCGAAGGGGGTTCTATCCGCCGCCGCCCGGGGCCAGTGAGGTCTTGGGGTTGGAATGTTCGGGGGTCATCGCCGAAGTCGGTGACGGGGTGCGGGATTGGCATGTCGGCGATCGGGTTTGTGCGCTGCTGTCCGGCGGCGGGTATGCGGAAAAGGTCGTGGTTGCCGCGACGCAGGTGCTGCCGGTGCCCGACGGGCTCGACCTGGGTGCGGCCGCCGCGCTGCCCGAGGCGGCTGCGACGGTGTGGTCGAACCTCGCGATGACCGCCGGGCTGGACGCGGGGCAGTTGGTGCTGATCCATGGCGGCGGCAGCGGAATCGGGACGCACGCTATCCAAGTCGCGGTGAGCCAGGGCGCGCGTGTGGCGGTGACCGCGGGCTCGGCGGAGAAGCTGAAGCGGTGCCGTGAATTGGGCGCGAGCGTTCTGATCAATTACCGCGAGGACGATTTCGTCGCCGCGATCCGCGCCGAGAACGGTGCGGGCGGCCCCGGCGCCGACATCATCCTCGACATCATGGGCGCCGCCTACCTGTCACGAAACGTCGAGGCGCTGGCACCGCACGGCCGACTCGTGGTGATCGGCATGCAGGGCGGCGTCACCGCCGAGCTGAATCTCGGTGCGCTGCTGTCCAAATGGGGCACCGTCCACGCCAACAACGTCCGCAACCGCCCCACCACCGGCCCCGAAAGCAAGGCCACCATCATCGCCGAACTTCGCCGCCACATTTGGCCCCTCATCGCAGACGGCACCATCGCCCCGGTCATCCACGCCGAACTCCCGATCACCGAAGCCGCCGAGGCCCACCGCCTCCTGGACTCCTCCGAAACCTTCGGCAAGGTGGTCCTGAACGTCCGGGACGCCTGAACGATGGCCCGAAAGCAGCCGCAGCTCCGCTGAGCAACACCTCTGCCCCGCACTGCTTCGAGGATGGCGGGGCTTGTGCGTGCAGGGGTGTCCACACCAGTGAGCCTGCGGAAGTGCTCATGAATTGGGCTGTGTCAGGCCAGAATTGATGGATGACTGAGCTCGCGTTGACGGCGGATCGGCGGGACGAGCTGGCGGCGTTGCTCGGTGATGAGGAGCGGCTTCGCGGCGAGTACCCGAAGGTGGCGGAGTACTTGGATACCGCGCCCATGCTGTCGGGGACCGGGGATGATCGGGCCGACGCCGCGTTCGACTTGCGGTTCGTGCACTACATGACCGGTGGCCGGTCGGTCAGCGCGAATCCGTACTGGGAGATCGTCGCGCCCTCGGTGTTCGAGTACGAAGGCCGTCGCGTGGTGAACGGTGGTCGAGCAAAGGGCAGTGCGCGTCTGGGGTTCGCCCAGACAATCTTGCAGGCCGCCTACGCATACGCCATCCCTTCTCCGCAGACGGTCGAGTGGGTGGCTCAGTTCTGCGATGGCCGCAAGGTGGTCGAACTGGGTGCCGGGCGCGGCTATTGGGCGGCCCAGCTGACCCAGGCGGGAGTTGGCGTCGGCGCGTACGACTCAGCACCACCGGACAAGACGGAGAATGTGTCGTTTCTCGGTGCGGCCGGTCAGTCGGACGTATGGCATGGCGTCGGGGATCTCGATGAGTTCGTAGCGCGTCCGAGCCACGGCTGGGATGACGTGCTGTTGCTCTGCTGGCCACCTGGCTGGGGCGACACGATGGCGTCCGACGCGCTTGCCGCATTCGAGGCCGCAGGTGGCGAACGGCTGGTCTACATCGGAGAGTCGAAAGGCGGAAAGACCGCTGATGCCGCATTCTTCGATGGGCTCGCCGCGCGCTGGGAACTGAAATCCGAAGATGCGCAGTTCGTTTCGTGGTGGAACCTGGCCGACCGCGCCCAGGGGTGGGTTCGTGCCTGATTTCCGCCCGCAGCTGCATGATCTCGGAATTCCCGCGCCACGCTGTCATTCACGATGGGCATGGACGCGGTGACCGGGCGACACGCGCGATTATTCCGATACCAGCCACCGCAATCGCCGACCAGGTCGCCCAGTTGCTGAAGAATTGTCCTGCGGTGTAGGCCAGGGTGCGATGGACCAGGATTTTCAGCGAGATGTCGTGGTTGATGACATGCCCATCGCTGAGGGGAACCTCCAGATGTGCGGTCAGCAGCAGCGCTGATGTCGGGTGTTTGGGCCGTACAAGCCATGTCCACAACATCTGAATGTCGCTGCGGGTCGACACGCTTACCGCGTCAGAAGGCGTGGCTTCGGCATCGGACGTGTCCACCAGCAGTGTCGCCCGCACCGTTGGCCCGACCTCGACGGTGCCCCCCGCGGTCGGCGATGTGTCCGGAAGCAGTTCCGACAGCTTGTCGTCGAGAGCGGCACTACGACCGAGTTGCAGCCCGATCCGCTGCGTGCGGTTCACATCCATGGACTGCGGCGCATGCCATGTAGCCGACGCATCGATCAACGTCTGCGCCTGAGCGTCGATCTCTTCGAACGCTCCTTGGGCACGGGGCGGCAGTGGGGCAGCGGTGCGCGGCCGCGACGTTCTGGCGGCGCTGGTGGCGGCGCCTGGCGGCAATTCGTCGACGGTGCTCGACGGGGAGGAATCCGGTGCATTACCGGACTCAGTGCAGTCGACAACGACCGACACCATCACGGCAACGAGAACTGCTGGTAGGAGGACGGTAGCCGAGCCGGTGGTTGACGTCGGCCATGCTGGCCTGATCGTGGTGGCTGATCGAATGATCTCGCGCAGGACCCCAAGATCGATGCGGCCGAGCAGCTCCCAGGGGACGAGGGATGCGTATCCAGCCGGGGCGAAGCCCTCCGGCCAGCCAGGGGGTCCGGCGGTGAAGCCTTCCGGGGTGAGGGTGTGGGGGGTTCCACCCCCACAAAACACTACGAAACGAGCAATGGCTCACGCTCTCGTGAGCATGAGCCATCCGCGAATGAAGTGCGCCCGAAGGGATTCGAACCCCTAACCTTCTGGTCCGTAGTCCCCGATCGAGCTACCAGCGAAAACACCATACCGCTGCGACCTCTCGCGCCGGTGGTCCCGCTTCCCCGGAGGGTGGGCGCGGCATGACCGACATCGAATTGCCCGATTGGGAACGCACGCTGAACGAGTGGGACTTTCTGCCTTCGCTCGACGAGGACACGATCGGCGACGTCGACTACCTCACCGCGAGGCTGCGCCACGCCCTCGACGACGCCGCCCGCCAGGGGGCTATTTGCCGAGCCCGCAACGACCTGCCGCATGCGGATGACATGGCCGATTCGATCGAGGCCTACTGGCTGCGTGATGCGATCGGCAAGTTGGTGACCGAGCTAGCAACCCACACGCGCACGGGCGCAGACATGTTCGCGATGCTGCGACGCCGCTATCTGGATATGTCGTGGACGCGCGAGCGTGACGGATTCATGGGCACGGTGCACCTGTTTTCCCTCACGCCCGATCCGGCAGCGGTCTGCGCGCGTGGCCTGCGCCTGCCCGAAATCGAGCCGATGAAGTCCGGGGCGCGGCGCTGGCGCGGTCGACTGGAGGGCCTGCAGGTCACCGTGTGCGACACCAGTATTCCGCGCGAGCTCTACATCACCGCCGAACAGGCGCAATGGGTACTGTCCTGCGGGCCCGAACTGCCGCGGATCTCATGGCGCCAAAACGGATACATCACCGGTGGACGTAACGCCGTGCTAGCTGGATGGATCAGTGAGGTCCTCGCTCCCGATCTCGCCGAACGGGCCGCTATAGCCCAGCATTGGACGACGGCCTTGAACCTCACCGAACAGCCTGCTCGCGGTGACGGGGTCCGTCGGTACGCCGGAGAGACCGACATTGGTCTTGTGCAGCTGTCCTGTGTCGCCGATCCTGATCGCTGGAACGCGAGCTACGACGAGGCTCGGACTCGCCTTGCGGTGAGCCAATGAGCGCCACGCACCAGGGCGATAGCCCGGACAAGGCGTTTCGGATGTGGGATCATCGTGCACGCGTTCTGATCGCCAGTTTTCGTCGATCGTGCATTCGCCATCTGGCGAATCGTGAATTCGCTAGGCAAGCCTCTCCTTTGGTATTCGCGTGGCTGTATGTCGTTGTTGCCCAAGAAATTAGCGGCAAGGTTGCTGCGGTCTGTTCGTGCTGTCATTACCTCTCTTTACGCGGTACGAAGTCCGGATTGACACGTCATGCGGTCGGAATTGCTGGGCAAAAACCGGCGGTGAGGTTGGGGGCGGATAATGCGCGCTAGAGTCCCGGCGAAGCGCTTGAATCGAGGAATGAAAATTCAAGTACCGCCCAGTTGGTGTGAGCCCCTACAACTTTTCGAGCTGCACTTACGTGCAGCAGGATTGTCCGAGAACACGATCGAGCGCCGTGTCGGCGACATGGAGCAGATCGCCCGCGAGGTCGGACCGGACGGCCCTATCACGATTACCGGCGATGCGCTGGTTCATTGGATGGGCAATCAGGTCTGGGCCACCGAAACCCGGCGCGGCAGAAGGAATTCGGCGCGTTCGTTCTGGCGGTGGGCATTAGCTGCCGGGGTGTGCACCGAGGATGCCTCGGCCGCGCTGCCGAAGATCGCCGCCGCCAAACCTCGTCCGCGCCCGGCACCGGACCGGATCTATCGGGGCGCACTGCAATCCGCTACCAAGCGCGTCCGGTTGATGCTGAGGCTCGCCGCGGAGCTCGGCCTGCGTCGCGCCGAGATCGCCGTCATACACGTGGGAAACGATCTGCTCGAGGACGATGAGGGTTTCTCCCTCGTCGTGCACGGCAAAGGCGGCAAGGTCGCTACCATGCCTGTGCCCGACGATCTCGGCCGCGAGATCGCCGCAGGCGCACCGGGACACTCGCCCGGCGAGGGCAATCCTCGCCACAGCTGGTTGTTCCCTGGTGCAGAGGACGGACATCTGTCACCGCGCTGGGTGGGCCGACTGTGTTCTACGGCGCTGCAGGCGTCGGCATTCGATGGCGAGGCTCCTTGGACGGTGCACAAGTTGCGGCATCGGTTCGGCACGCGGGCCCTCAAAGCAACGCATGACATTCTCGCCGTGCGAGATGCCATGCGGCACAGCAGCGTAGCGACCACGCAGGTTTATTGCGCGGTCGAGCGCGATGCCGTGCGAGAGGCGGTGAACGCTGCAGCCTGACCAACTGAATAGATGGAACGCCCCGGCCAGCTGGAATCTGGCCGGGGCGTTCTCATGTCTCGCTTGGCGAGAACCGGTACCAGTGTAGGCACTGGACGATCGATCAGCTTACGAATGACCCGGACATTCAGATGTCCTGGACATCGGAACACTACTGCTCGGTATCCGTCTCGCTGGTCCAGACCGGGCGCACAGGCGCGTCGCCGGTGTACGGCGATTCTCCCAGCGTATGAGCCCGCACCCGGCGCGAACCCGTGCGTGCCGTAGCGAGAATCGATGCCGCCTCGCGGCCGGTGAGACCAAGAGCGTCGGCCAATTCCAGTGGCACAGTCTCGCCGTCGCCGACGAGCTCGACGAGCAGCCGCGCGCGAGCCTGCTCGGCCGCGTGGATCTGCTCCTGAGCTTCCCGGAACATATCGGACCGCTCAGGGGCTCGGCCGCCTTCGCTGCGCGTGTTCGTCTCGCCGGTCGCCAGGAGAGCCGCACGGGCATCGGCGAGACGCGTCCTCACCTCCGCTATGCGGTCTGCACTCATACAGCCACGATATCCCGCGCGGCGAGGCGGTCGTCGAGCTCCCGTACCGCCCGCGAGCCTGCCCACGGCGAGAGCTCGCGGCGGCCGTCACGGATCGCCTTCGCCAGCCGCGGCGAACGGTTCTGTGCGGTCAGGTCGGCCGCGTCGCCTACGACGGCCGCGGCCTCGGCGATTTCGTCGAGCTGGATAAGCGACCGCTCGAGCTCGAGCAGCGACATAGCTCGGTCACGTGTGTATTGCAACGGTATGAGGGTGAGCGCCCGCCGCGTCGCCTCGGCCGCCGGAGCGGCCTCGCGCAGAATCGTCAGGCAGTTACCGCGGTAGGACTCGAACAGTGCGCCGCCGACGAAATAGGCGCGTGACTGCGATGGGTGGCACGGTTCGAGTCCGGCGATATCCTGGTCGGCCTCGTCCAGTGCGGTGAGGCACGCCGCGCGCTGGCCAGCCATCGCGGCGGCCTCGGCCGCACGGATCGCGACATAGGCGCGCAGCGGGCGGTCGATGCTCTGCGCGACCCAGGCCCGCGCGGCGACGGCGTAGTCGACGGCGACGCGTGGCTGCCGCTGCCATAGGGCGAGCTGGGAGAGATGGCACAGCATGTATGCGCCGAGGTCTGCGTCCTCGGCCTCGTGTGCGGTCTCGCGCGCCAGATTGTACAGGCGCGCTGCCGTCGCATACTCGCCTTCGTCCCATGCGAGGCATCCGGCGAATCCGGTCCATTCGGCATGCAGCGACAACACATCTGGGCGCAGTGCGGGCGGACAGTCGCGCAGCATCGCCTCGACGAGCTGCTGCTGAGCGATGACGAGGCCTTGCGCCGCGGGCGAGCCGAGCATGTCGTCCAGCTGCATTGCCGAATACAACGTATTGCGGATCACGGCGACTGCGGCGGCATCGGGGCGACCCGCACCGGACATCAACCACCGGGCGCGCTCGGCGTCGGCGACACCGAGCGTCGCGAGCCCACCAGCGCCAAGCGCCCCCACCTTCAATAGCTGTCGCCGGTCCACGTCGTTCTCCTCGGTCGGGCGCAGCCAATCGCGGAACGCGGCGACGACTTCGTCGGGTGCCTTCGACAGTGTCGTGTCGAGAGCAGCCTGATAGACGGGCCGAATTGCCCGACCGGCTTCCCAGTACCTGACCGTGCGTTTGTGCGCGCCTAACTTGGCTGCGAAATCTGCCTGACTCAGACGGAATGCGCTGCGCAGAGCTTTGCTTTCCGTGCCGGTCCAGTGCCTAACGCTAACCATGGTTTCCCCCATGACGTAGTGGTCGCGATCACTGTATCCCCGCAACGCCCCCACTGGTCCAGCGAAGCGCCCCCGAAGCGCCCCCACCCCCGGAACGAAGCTAGCCATGTCCGACGCCGGGAGATGCCGCACACGAGCCCCCTCATCCGGCAATCCGACCGCCATCTGAGCCGCCGCGGTTGGGTGGCCCCGGCGTCGGGCTCGATCCAGCGTCGAGCGAGACGGGGAGACAAGGGAATGCATGACGAATTGCCGCACCGGGCCGCGCTTGTCGGGCCACCCCGCCGGGTGCGATGCGATGTGCCAGGTGAGGTGATCGCGGCGTTCCGCGACGGCCTCAACGGATGGGACACCACCCTCGACCCGACCCCAGTGCCGAGCGCCGAAATCGAGCGCGCTCGACAGCACGCCCTCGCCGCGTGTGCGGCCCCAGAGCGCCCCGGTGGCGGGATGACCAATTGCCCGCCACCGGGTGCTACCCAAATCCGCGAGTTCTTGTCCCGAGGCGGGATCCGATCATGAGCCGGGATAGGTTGCGTACCAGCACATCCCCCGATGGCCGCCTGATCGCGCAATGGCACCTCGACGGGACAATGGCCCGAATCCACCAGGTACACAACGAGGATGACGCCGAACGTGGGCTGACTGCGTTCGATGCTGCCAACCTGCCAGACCTGGTCAAGGCCCGCGAGACGCACCCAGAGTACGAAGCGGTATGGGACGCCGTCCGGCACGACCGCTTGGCCGCGGTGTTCGCGGTAGCCGACCTCCCGGCGGCCAGCGCATGAACGACAGCGCTCGCGCGGTCGTAGCCGATCGAGCACCGACCGGTGTCGATCCGTCCAAGCCCAACGCCGCAAGGGTGTACAACTACCTGCTCGGCGGGAAAGACAACTACGAGATCGACCAGCGGGTCGCCGACCGGATGCTCGCAGTCGCGCCAGACACCAAAACGACGGCATGGTTCAGCCGCAAATTCCTCCTGCAAGCCGCGGAAGACGCCGCCGCAGCAGGGATCCAGCAGTTCATCGACATCGGCGCGGGTATCCCGATCTCACCCAACGTGCACGAGGCAGTGCAGAAGGTCGACCCGGCCGCGCGGGTGGTGATGATCGACTACGACCCGGTCGTGCACGCCCACACCAACGCGCTGCTCTCCGGTACGTCCGGCGTCGCCTCGGTGCTCGCTGATCTCCGTCGAACCGATGAGCTGATCGAGAGGGCGCGCACCGTCGGCGGTATCAACTGGGCGCAACCGGTCGCGATCCTGATGGTCGGTGTCCTGCACTTCATCATGGACGACGAGCACCCGGCCGAGATCGTTGCCTGCCTGCGGAATGCGATGGCGCCGGGCAGTGTCCTGGCCTTCACTCACGGCTCCGTGTACACCGATGGCGAACTCATGGCGCAGATGGACGGCGACACGTCCGGGACTACCGCTCAGTGCGTTTTCCGGACCGGTGAGGATATCGCCGCGTTCCTGGACGGCTTCGAGGAAGTCGACCCCGGTGTTGTGCCAGTGCAGGAATGGCTCGGTGACGACCTGCCACGCACGAGGTTGGTGATCCTGGGCGCCATTGGTCGGAAGCGTTGAATGCTGATGAGCGTTTGCGCCGCGCGGTCGGCGTGATCCGGACGGATCTCGCGGGCTCACGTCGACAGCGCTACGAGCTGAATATGCGCGGACTGGCCCGACGGCACCGATTCGACCTCGTCGAGCTCATTGTCATCGATGCCGAAACTACCTCGCCTACAGTGCAATTGCTGTGTGCGGTGCTGCGGTTCGGGGCGGTCGCCGTCATCGCGCCGAGCGTGGCTCATGTGCCGTGGCCGCGTGTCATCACCGAATTCGTAGACCTGTACGTCGTCGGCAGGTCGCGGACGTATCGCCGCGGGCACCGTTGGCACTGAATCGCGCCCGAAACGCCGAATACGCCCCGACCCGTAACAGGGTCGGGGCGTATCTGTATGAACCGACAACGTCTACAGCAGGGGAAACGCTATGCACCGAACCGCATTCGCTGTGCCCATCGCCGCCGCCAGCCTCGCGCTAGCCGCCTGCGGCGGCGCGGAAACTTCAGCGTCCGTAACCGCGACAGAGACAACGACCGTCGACCGTCTCGGCCCGAACGGACCCGTCGCCGCCGATGGTGTCTCGTGCGCTGATGTCGGGGGCGTGTTCGAGGCTCACGGCACGGACGGCCGGGGAAGCTGCATACCGGCTGATCAGCGCGCGCACTGCCATGTTCCGCCCGCACAGCAGGACGGCAACTACGTCGCCGAGCTGATGATGCAGCCGCCGTTTCCGAACGGGAAAATCAGCCGCGGTGAGCTGGTGATGCTCGACGGCGCGAGCAACGCCGATTGCTGGCATCTGCCAGCCGGATAATCACCTACCCGGACCGGTCCACACCGGCAGTCGTGGCAGCACGGTGATGCGCCGGAGTCGCCCGGGTACGCCTTGTCCAGCATGGCGGACGGTGGCGGTGTCGCGGGCGACCGCGGTATCGGTTGCGTGCACGGTGAGCCGGGCCGATTCGAGCGTGCCCGCGGTGTCCGTGGTCGGAATTCCGACGAGCACGATCGCGCTGTCGGTAGCGGTCGCGCTGTCGGTGGCGGGTTTGCCAATGGCGACGCTCGCAGTCTCGGTGCCGGTCGCGCTGTCGGTGGCGGGCGTTGTCGCGGTCACCGAGGCAGCATCGGTTGCCGTGGCGTTGTCGGTGACATTGGGTGCGACCCTGCCGGAATCGGCCGCGCTGCCGCTGTCGCTCGTCGGGGTGGCGACGGATACAAACGCCGAATCCGATGCCGCACCGGTGTCGGTCGCTGTCGTGGTGATCTGCGCGGCCTCGGCCGCGGTTGCGGTCTCGGAGACTTTCGGGGCGACGGCCGCCGATTCAGTTCCGGCCGCGGTGTCGCTGGCCGTCGGCGCAACCGAAGCGGTGTCGGTTGCGGTTGACGTCTCGGTGGCCGGTGTGCTGGCGACGATGGTTGTCGATTCGGTGCTGGTCGCGGTGTCGGTCGCTGCGTTGGTGATCGAGGCCGACTCTGTGTCGCTGGCGGTGTCGGAGCTGCTTATCGGTGTGGAAGCGGGGGGTGCGAGGATTCCGATCCAGGCGATTTCGGCCTCGAGGCCGTTATTGCTCGCTGGTGTCGTACCGGTGATCGAGGTGTTGCCGGTGGCGACCGTCGCGTTCGAGTCGGTCAGGGCGACGGCGTATTGCGTGTTGTGGTTCTCGGCGCGTCGGGTGTCGGTCGGGCTGAACGTGGTCCAGGCGCCCATCGATGAGAACACCGAATCGGCGGCGCCCCAACCCGCGATGCGCCAGCCGCCGGAGTTGGTGTTGTTGACCGTCGGCGTCGCCAAGGTCGACTGATTCGCGCCGGTCGCGTAGTTCTCGGCGAGCAAGGGTGTCGTTGTGTCGCAACCGGAGTAGCCAGAGCACACATTGAACGTCGCGCCAGTGAACGACCAGGATGTCGCCGCGCCGGTCGTCCACGCGAACGTCGCGACCACCATGCGAATGCTGCTGGTGTTGGACGCGGTGACGTTGCGGACCGTCGTCCAGCCCGACGGCACCGTGATCGTCGTGCCGGACGGCGCGATCACGATCGCGACGAGAATATCGCCGTTCGCGACGCCGGTAGGGGCTGTGACGGTCGTGGTGCCGCTTGTGGCGGTGCCGCGCAGCGCTATCGACATCCGATGCCCTTATCGGCTCGAATCACGCTGCGCGCCAACATCGGTCAGCTGATCGAGCAGGACGCTTGCAGCGTCCAGATAGCGCCGGATGCTTTGGTGCCCAAGCTCGCGATCTTGTGGTTGAACATGACTGGCGAGGTGCCGACGCTGGCGAGGGTGCCGCCCGCGGTGAGCGTGCCGGTCGCGATCGCGAGACACCACTCGTTCCAGGCGAAATTGGCGTTGCCGGTGCCGAATGTGCTGTTGCAGTTGATCGTTCCGCCCGACTGAGTTGGGTAGCTCGCATCCGCGCCCTGGTAGTAGGCGGTCGTGGTGGAACCGTTGCCGCCGAGCGCGGTGTCGCCGACGGCGGCCGCGGTGCTGCTGCTGCCGACGCCGATGATGGCCTGCGCGTTGTTGAACACCGCACCGCCAGCGCCCTCGAACAGGGAGGTGAGTCGGCCGAGGCCTGCCGTGGTGAGCAGGTTGCCGTCTTCGTGGTGGATGTCGTCGGGCGTGAAGCGCTTGAGCCCCACCAACTCCTCGATCTCGTGGCCGAGGGGCTCGCGACCGCCCATGTATCGGATCATGTCGCGCACCGTGGGCGGGGCGAACTTCACGATCGTGGCCGCTGCGTGCCAGCGGAAAACGTCGTCAGGCATGACGGAACTACCTCTCTACTGCTGGGTGACGGTGACCTGAAACGACCAGTCCTGTTGGTTACCGGCCGAGGTCGAAATGCGGTTGGTGACGAGATAGGTGGTCCCGAGCGCGCCACCGGCGACCAGGACGGTTGTCGTCGAGTCGGTGTGCGAGGCGCTGCTCAGCGTCAGCCCGGGAATGACGAGAAACTGCGAGGCGGTGATCGTCTCGCCGGGCGCGAGCACCTCGGACCAGTCGAACGTCCACGGGTAGATGTCGGTGGGCGACTTGGTAAAACCGTCATAGATGCTCGTGGTTTCGGGTATGGCGGGCGCGCCCAGCGGCAACCGCCAGCCATAGGCGCGGTACCGCTCGAGGTCGCCCGAGTCGATCATCATGCCTTGGGTGGGCATGCGGAAGCCGTCCGCGGCGAGCACGTCGCGGACGATGAGAACTGTTGTCACTGAGGGAGTTCGCCCTCTCTGATCAGCCGCACTGTGGATCCGCGATCGGATGGTCGGCGCGCTCGCGCTCGGCCTGCACAGCCCACGTGCGGTAGTCGAGAATCGCCTGCTGTGCGTGCGCGCGACTATCGGGCCCGGGATTGCTGATCGCGTCCGCGACAGTGCCCATCAGGTCATCGATATGGCGCTGGTTCTCCGTGGCGATCGCCGACCGCGCGACAAGTGACTGTTTGAAGTCCTCGTTGCATCCGGACTGGCGCGCGGTCTCCACACCGGCATACGCCACTGAAACCACACTGAGCAGCGCCACGACGACGAGCACCAGGGCTTGCTGCCGGTCGGTTTTCGGCAGTGCGGGAGCGTTGAACTTTTTGCCTGCCAACTTGTATTCTCGCCAGCTCAAACTGAGACCAGCGAGAAAACCGGTGCCAATGCAGCCGACGCCGAATAGACCTTGCCACAGAACGCTATTCATCCTCGGCCGCCTTCTTTTTCGGCTTGTCGGATCGCGAGGCCATATATCGAATTCCGCCGAGCAGGCCCAGCATTGTGCCCATTACCCCGTTGACGCCCGTGTTCGGTTGAAATCCGTGGATTATCAGCGGTGCCAACAAATTCGCCGACCACACGAACGACACGACGTATACGAGGACGGTCAGCGTTCGAGTTGATACGCCGTATTGCTGTCCAGACATTGACACCCTCCTCACAAGTCATGCCCCGGGCCGAGCCCCCGGAGTTACGTTCGACGAGGAAGGTCAACCGTCCTGATCGGATGGCGACGACGGCTCAGCCGCGAGCCACGGCGCCCAGGTGCTCAGCGCGGCATCAACGGCCGGTATCGCCATCACGCGAGTGATGACCGCCGAGATCGCCAGCGCCGCACCAACACCGGCGGTCGTCTCCGGCAGACCCGACGACGTGACGATGACCGGCATCATCGGTGCCGTGCCGACGACCAGCTGAAACGCGGTGCGTGCCACGGCATGCCATGGGTGGCGTACCTGGCTCGGTTGCACCGAGCCTGGTGGCTCGGGTGCGCTGTGTAGCCCCATCACTTACCTGCGGCGTCGCGGTGCTGTGCGGCGAGTGGGTCGATGGCCTTGCGCAGTTCGGCGATGCCCTCGAGCGCCGCGGCGACGGCGTCGACGAGCGTGCGGTGCGAGCCGTCCGGATTCTGGCCCAGCTGAGGCCATCCGGTGTACTGGCCCGGTTCGCGGGAGCCCTGTCCAGCGAGCTGCTCGCGGATATCGCCGAGCAGGATCTCGATATCAGCCATGTCGGTGCCTTTCTGTGTTTCCGGAGTGAGCGACCACTGCCCGTAGTCGCTGGTCATCGCCTCGTTGACGTCGCACATGACGCCGTCGACGTTCACCTGCGCGATGCGCTGGTGCAGGTTGATACGCGGGTCGATCTGGCCGCCCGACCATGCGTCGGTTTGCCAGGCCCACCGCGCGACACCGGCGTCGAGCGCCCGGGCGCACACCCAATAGCCGCCGTAGACGCCGACATTCGCGTCGCCGAGCACGCTCGCCGCGCCGCGTAGGTAGTCGTTGATCGGCTCCTGCTGCGCCTCAGTTGCGTCGAAATCGGCCGAGAAGTAGATCGGCCGGTCGGACCGTCCACCGCAAGCGAGCACCTGCGCGAGCGCGACCGTGGCGTCATAGACACCGGCCGCGTAGCCGTCGAGCATGCGCGCGGCGAATGTCTCCCAGTTCGAGACGATGTCGACATCGGCCGCGCGCAGCGCGTCGGCTTCCTCGGGTAGCAGCAACTTGCCGGGCAGGCCGGGGCCGCCCGACGAGAGGTAGCGGACAACGAAGTCGTATCCGGCGGTCTTGATCGCGGTCGCGGCGGGTCGCCCGCCTGCGTAGTCGAGTCCGAGAGTCATCCGGGCTCATCTCCTTTCGACTCGCCCTCCACAGCGGGAAGGCTCGGGATTCGTGGGTTGTGGCCGTTCGTGGCGTGCACCGCGTGCGCCCGGTCGTGGCCAGCGACGAAACCGCGGGCCCAATCAGCCGAGCCGGTGTCGTCGGGGTTGTAGGTGATCGAGGTCGGACATTGCGCGCACTGCCAGATTTGGGACATCGGCGTCTCTCCAGTCAGCTGTAGTGAGTGGTGATCGCCAGTTGTGGGCCGCCGCCGCTGGCACCGTTGCCGTTGAACGCGAACGTGTTGAAGCCACCGCCGCCGCCTCCACCGCCGCCGGGAAAGCCGCCAGCACCACCGTTGCCGCCGGAGGTGCCCGCGGTCTGTCCGCATGCGCCACCGCCGCCACCAGAGGCGGGTCCGCGCAGCGGCGAC
>NZ_BDBY01000081.1 GCF_001613225.1 Nocardia pseudovaccinii NBRC 100343 | reverse complement strand
ACGGCGGCGAGACGCCGGGAGATCCGTTGCTGCCCGGCGACGAGCCGCCCGCACCGCCCGCCGTCCAATGCCCGGGGCCGCCCGCCTGCCCCGGGATCTGCGATGTCGAGTAGCCGCCCGAACCGCCGGACGCGCCGCTGTACTCGGTTCCGAATCCCGCTGCGCCCGTTGCGCCGTACGAGCCGCCACCGCCGGGCAAACCACCCAGGCCGCCGCCCCACTGAAATAGCGTTCCGCCCGACCAACTGATCGTGCAGACTGCGCCGTCGCCGCCGTTGGTGGCATCGCTGGTCGCGCCTGCTCCGGGCGCACCGAGAGTGATGGTCAGATTGGTCGACGGTAGGTCGGCAACGCGCATCGAAAACACGCGCGTATATCCGCCCGGGCCGCCACCACCACCGCCGAGGCCGGAACCGCCCGAGGTGCCACCGCGCGCACCGCCACCGCCGGGCCCAACGCATTCGAAATCGATCGTCTTGCCGTTGGTCGGTACGGAAAACGAGTAGGTTCCCGCACCGTTGAAAATGCTCAAAGCTGGTGCGCCGCCGAGCGTTTGAACCTGCGTGTTGAGCTGATTGACGGCAGGCTGCACGTCAGCCGGATTCGAGCTCGCTGTGCCGGTGATCGGGCCGGTGACGCCCTGGGCCACCGTGTTGACGCCGGTCTGCGCGATGGCCGCGTCGTTGATCGCCTGCGATGCCTGCGCTTCCAGGTCCGCGGCCCACTGCCGCAGGAACTCGAACGGGTGCAGATCGACGCCGAGAATGTTGATGTCGATATCGGCCAGCGCCGAGGCAACATGGGCGAGCAGCAGGTCTTTCATGGCCTCGCCGACAGCGGCCATGAATTGCTGGCTCAGCGCCACGGCTAGACGGGTTCCAATGCGATATGCAGCTCGCCGAGGCTCTGCGCCGTCGACCAGGCGGCCGAACCGTACTGGCGCACCGCGACGAGTAGGAACCGCTGCACGGTGCTCGCGGTGACCACTGCGGCCGGGGAGGTGTCTGTGGGTGACATCGCGGTCGCCCCACCGAAATACGGCTTGATGTCCAGATGCACCGGAAGCACCGCCTCAGCGCCGCGGCCGTAGCCGATCACCGTGCCCGAGGTAGCGATCGTGCTGTCGGCAGTGGTCTGCGGACCCATGCGTACCTCGGCGTCGATCCGCATGCCGACAGCGCCGGTCACCTCGAGCCCGCCGGATACCCGCGGCCGATAGTTGTACGACTGTGCCGGAATCGTCAGGGCCGCAACGATGTCTCGCACACCTGAGCCCGACTCTGATAGCGCTGTGAACGCGCTGCCGGGCACCACGTAATACGGCGTGACCGGATGCAATGTCGCCCAGGCGACGTGACTGGTCCCGTCGTAGACGGGAACCTGCCCGGCGGCAGGAGAATTCGAGAAATCCGACGAGCCCAGAATGTGCCCTGTCGGACCAGTCAAACCGGCGGCACCCTTCAGCAGGTTGAGCGTCAGCGTGTAGTGCGCGGCCTCGCCCGGGCCGCCGGGGTCGACGAGCGTCAGCGTCGCCGACTGCGTCGGCGTCGGGATCGTCGCCGGATCCAGGGTGTTGACCGATACCGAGTCGATGACAGCGGGCAGGCCGGGCGAGCCCTGCGCCAGCACCGGGAGGTTTCCCCAACCACCGGCAGGTGTGAGCGTGAGCGTGGCGACACCGGTTGACGCGATATCGGTGATGTTGGAAAACCAGATTGTCCCGGTCCACGTAGCCGACCCATCCGGGTTCAAAACCAGTGTGGGGCTCGTCAATTCGACCTCCTCAATTGCTCGCCAATGAGGCGGCCTTAACCACGTTCCAAAGCGACTGGTATTTCCGCATGAGTTTCGCCCAGGGCGATTCGACTGCGGACATGTCGCCGATTTTCGCGATGATCTGCACGCGGTGAGTTCGGTCGTCGATGATCGTCGCCTCGGTGCAGTAGTCGGTGTAAATGACGTTTTTGTAGATCCACGAGACCGGGTCGCCGATACCGAAATCGCCGCATTTGATGCCGAAGAATTCGCCGCCGAAATCGTAGGGATAGCCGTCCTGCACGGTGAGCGAAAACGCATAGAAACCGCGGCTGTCCCATAGGGCTGACTCCAGGGCGATAAACTCGTCGAGCGTGTACGCGGCCGAACCGGTCTGCGCGAAGAATTCCGGGTATCCGAATCGGCCGAGGCGTAGCCGCCGCGGCAAATCCTCGAGCTGTTGGAACGCGAGAAAAACGTCGTCCAGGACGCCGTCCAGCAGGGTGGACGAGATGCCGGACGCGCCGAACGCCGCGAGCAGTTCGGACAGGATGAACTCGAGCAGCAGGTCGACGCCTTTGTTCACCCATCCGGGTGACTTGCCTCCGCCGATCATTCGATAGGCGAGTGGGTGGTGCCCGTTGACGTGCGATTCGACGATGCCGCTGCGCGGTCCGTCCTCGTAGATCACCCACGGCGGTTTCGAGTCGATGCCGAGCAGGTGAGCGATGATGCCGTCGCCGTACGGATTCGTTGCGTCGGTGCTGCCGCTGTCGGCGATGTCGGCACCGCCGAGGACGGTCAGGATCTCGCCGAGGATGGTGTCGATCAGGTCGACGCCCTCGCCGATCAGGCCGTCGAGCGCGGTCCCGGTCAGGCCGACGACGTTGCTCTTGTCCTTGACGTCGACGACGATGCAGGACTCGGTCAGGATGAACCATTCGGGGCACGGCTGCGGGTCGCCAGGCTTCCACAGATCGGCCGTTAGCAGTAATCCGCAGTCTTTGAGTGTCTGCTCGACCGCGGCGAGCACGGTCGGCATGCGGCATGTAATGGCCGTCCACTTGCTCGTATCGGTGAGCGGGTTTGTTGGTACGACGACGATCGGAACCGGATCGGTGATGTCGAGCAGCGAACCGAGCCAAGCCGCCGGGTTGAGAATGTTGCCCGCGAATTCCAGCGCCGCGCCGAGCAGTCCGGATTGCCGGATACATTGCTCGGCGATTAGTTCCTTGATATTGGTGATCGCCGGGCCGATGAACACGGCCTCTTTCGGTATTTGGATTTCGATCGGCATCCAAAATGCCGGGAATACCATCAGCTTGTTGAACCAATTGAAATCGGAGACGCATTGCAGCGTCACCGTTGAGACGCCGTTGACCATGTCGTCGGCCCACGTATCGACACGGCCCGACCAGCGCCACCCGTTGGCGGTCTCGATCGTGATCGGCACGACCGTGTACACCGCGGCTTTCGCCAGCGGCACATACGGGTCGTCGCCCTTCAAAACGATCGTTGCCGGGCTGACCGCATTCTTTTTCGGCGTATAGGTGCACGAGATGTAGTCGCCGATCTCGCCGAGCGGCCGAGCCTGGTTGTCGTGGATCGTGACGATCAGCTGCACGGCACCTTGGGGGGTGTCCTGCGCATGTGCGCGCTCGTCCGCCACACCGAACGCGGCCCAATCGGGAACCTGCGTCAGGTCGATCGGCGGTGCCGTCATTCGGGCCAGCGCCGCCAGGGGGTGAGTGACGATATAGCTGAGGTGACACCGGCCGTCGCGCCGGTGACCGTGATCGGTATCCGCACCACCGCACCGGCCGCCACCGGTGTGCTGAATCGGCCGACGAGGCGCGAATAGATGTTCGCGCCGGTGTTGAGCTCGACGACGGTCCGCTTGTTCGGGATCGTCGTAATCCGCGCTACCTCACCGGCATTGAGCGGCAATGTGATCGTGCGCGGGCCGCCGTTGTCGCCCAATTTGAAAATGCCCGGGCCCTGCAACACGTGGCGCGGCCAACCGTCCTGGTCGCCGCGGTTCCACACCTGCGAAAAGTTCGGCGGTGCGATGCCTTCCGGGTCCGCGAGCGTCGTCGCGTTGGAGGCGATGAGCTTGGTCGAGATCGAGTCGTACGACGTCCAGAACGGGAAGTCGGCGCGGGTCGCCCAGTTCATCGTGATCGAGGCGGCGTCGCCTGCTTTGATCGCGTCGCGCGGCTCTTGCAGCAACCGCGGCGTCACCCACCACTCGCCGAGGTCGGCCGTGAACCAGGTCAGGCGCCCCTGCCGCTTGGGCTCCCATCCGGCGAGCCATTCGCGATAGACCCGACGCCGGTATGCGGCGTTGCGGCCGAACACGGTAATCGTCATATCGATCTCGGCGGCGTCGTAGGTGGTGTCCAGCCATGTCACGCCGTCTTGGTGCGCGCCCTGCTGATCGACGTGCTTGAGCGGAGCGTGCAGTCCCTTGATATCGACGAGCTGCACGCCCTCACTCGGCGACGGCGGCACCGGTGCCATGCCGCCGGAGATTGGCCACGGCCGGTTGTTCGTGTCGACCCATGTCACGATCGAGTCGGCGTCCGACAACAGCGATTGCAGCGCCCCCGTCGTCGGCGGATTCGACGGCGTGATCAGGGTGCCCGTCATCGCGGGGTGCCACCGGCGTACACGTTGAGCTCACGCGCGACCGCGCGAGCGTCGGCCATGCCGTCACCATGGGTATGCCAGTTCTCGACATTCAGTAGCGGTGCCGTACGCCCCTCGCCGCCGAAGCGTCGCGGTTGCTCGGCCGGGCCGAGCTTCGGCTGATTCACCACCAGCTCGGGCACGCCGGTCTTGTTGTTGACGATGCTGAGCCCGGGCGGGATCAAGCCGCCGTTGTCGTGCGTCGCGGGCAGATCGTCGGAGAGGTCGTCGGGGTCGATCTTCTCCCATGGCCATACCGGCCGCCCCTGCACTTTGAGATTGCCGAGTTGTCCGGCGATACGCAGCAACGGCGACTTGTTCGGATCGGCGATCAGCGTGTCCTGCAATCCGGCCGTCTCGAGGAACGCGTTCGCGGCGATACCGCCCGCGCGCTCGCCGAGCTGCTCGAACGTCAGAAGACCACCGGTCGACGAGTCGCCGCTCTTACCGCTCTTGCTCGTCGATGACGACGACGCTTTATCTTTCTGCTCCTGCGCTTTCGCCCGGTAGTCCTCGGCCGATTTGCGCGACTTGTCCGCGGCCTCGTGCGCCTTGGTCGCCTTGTCGTTGTAGGACTTGACGGCATTGAGGTGGCGGTCGCGGGCCGCGCCCGTGGACTTGTCGGCGAGTTCCTGGGCGTGCCGGGCCTGCTCCTCATATTCGCCCGCCTTTTTGTCGTGCTCGACCGCGGCCTCGTCGGCGTCCTTGGCCTTCTTCTCGCTGTTCTCGGCCGCCTTGCTGTACTTCTCGGCGGTGCTGGTTCCTGTGCTGGTGCCTGACTTGGCAGCGGTGTAGGGCGGCCGGAACATGCTTGGGTCGGCGTGGAATTGCGCAGTGAACTGCGGATCAAACGCGCTGACCGCGTCCGCTCCGTAGCGGATGTGCTCGCCTTCCTTGCGCGCCTCGATGTTCTTGCCGAGGATCGTTGCCGCCGCATGTTCGGCGTTCGCGCCGATCGCGAACACGTCGTTCTTGCTCGCGCCGGGTAGGACGTGTGGCCATTGTCCGGCGAGCAGCGAGTGTGTATCGCCGAGGCGGGCGGTTGGATTGGTGACGCCGAATGCGAGTTGGAGCGCGTCGCCGATCAGGCCCGTGCAGTCCACGCCTGCAGCCAAGTCTGAGCCGCCCCAGGCGTACATCGTGTTGAGGTGCTCGCGCACCTGGGCGAGTGCGATCTCGGGGCCGCTCGCGGGTTTGTCACCAGCAATGCCGCCGGTCGCGTAGCCGACGATGCCGCCACCGGCGTACCCCTTCGGCGGCATGTTCGGGTTCGCCTGCTGCACATTGGCGATATCGCCGTATGTCGCCCGGATGTAGTTGATGCCCGCGACGATGTTCGCGACCGGGTCATAGATGTTGTCCGGCAGGCTCTTATCGCGGAACCGTTCGAACGTTGAGCCGATCGTCTGCATGAGACCGCGCGACGGGTCGCCTCGCTGGGCATTGATGTCGGTCGTGTTGATCGCGTTCGGATTTCCGCCGCTTTCGCGGCCGATCAGCGTTTGCAATCCGGGGGTCCAGCCCGGGCCGACGCCGGTGATCGCGATTGCCTGCGCGATCCAGCCCATGAGGTCGGGCGAGCCGACGAATGGCACGCCGTTCGCGCCGCCGAGGCCGATCCAGCTCTTGGCCTTTTCGATGACGGCGTCGACGAACTTGCCGGGCATGGAGATCAGCATGTCGCGCCACTGCGAAGTGCCGCCGTCGCTGCCGCCGTCCGGTGTGCCGAGCGCCTTGTCGAGAATCGGCGCGAACAGATCCTTGACCGCGGCGACCGGATCGGATGCCATGTGGGCGGCGAACTTCGCGGCGTCGACGGCGTCGCCTACAGCATCCTTGGCCCAATCGACGATGCCGCCGAAGATGCCGCCGCCTTCGAATCTCGGTGCGCCGGTGGTGTTCGCGCTGGCTCGGCCGCTGGAATACATCGCGTTCAATGCCAGGAAGTTCGCGGGCCCGATCGCCTGCACCAGCTCGGGCACGGCCACGCCTTCGCCGGGCGACAGAACCGCATTGACGATGTCCTGCCCGGGCGCGTAGCCGGGCAGGATGCCGGGGCCGGAGTGGATGCCGCCGAGTGCGTAGTGCGGGATCTTGGACGTGTCGACCGGCGACAATTCGCCGAGATGGAACACGCCAGCAATGCCGTTCCACAGCTTGACGATGCCGTTGTTGTAGACGAGATCGATCACAGCGACCGCGGGCGTGCCGACGATTTTCTCGATCCGCCCCCACTGATCGCCCACCCAATCGACGGTTGCCTTGAAAGCGTCCTTCACGGTGCCGAGCGCGCCCGAAATCCCTTGCGACACTGGCGATATCACGTGATCGTAGAGCCACGAGAACGCCTCGCCCCAGGTTTCAATGCCCGCCTTGATGAACCCGACGTAGGGCTGAATTATCTTGTCGTACACCCAGGTCCACAACGCGCCGATCGCATCAAACTTCGGTTTGAGGATCTCGTCATACAGCCACACCGCGATGTCGGCCCAGAAATGGAAGCCATCGACAATGAAGCCGATATAGGGCTTGATCAGGTCATTCCACAGGAAATTCCATACCGCGGTGACGCCGTTGCGGAACCAATCGAAATGGTTCCACGCGTAAATCACTCCGGCGACCAGGGCGGCGAGACCAGCGATAACCAGGCCGATCGGGTTGGCGTCCATCGCAGCGTTCAGCAGCCACGTTGCAGCGGCCATCCCCTTCTGTGCGATACCTGCGGCGATCGCCGCGCCCTCGACGGCCACGAACGACACGACGACGCGCGCGTTCTGCACTACCCAGGCACCGGCCGTCTCAGCGGCGCTGACCAGTGCGGCGGCCTTGGTCGCGACAAACGCGCCAACCGCCTTCGCCTGCATGGCGACCCATCCGGCACCGGCGGTTGCCTGCGCAGCGACCCACGCGCCAGCGCTGGCGGCGGCCTCGGCGGCGGCGGCCGTCTTCGTCGCAACGAACGACGCCGCGGCTCTCGTCTGTGCGACCACCCATGCCGCAGCGGCCCTCGCGGCGTTGGCCGTCCATGCGGCAGCCGTTTGGATGGCCTCGGTTGCGGCGGATACCTTCGCCGCAACGAAATCCTTGGCGGCCTGCACCTTGAATCGGCCTGTCCAATTCCAGTAATCCCTGGTCGCCTGCGCTGCGGTGGATGCGCCGGACGAGATTGCGCCCCAGCTTCGCCCGACAAAACTCGCGGCCGAGCTGATGCCCTCGATGCTCGACTTGACGAGGCTGAATGTGCCGCTCGCGACTTTCCAGGCCAGCCACCCGGCGGCGATACCGCCGATGGTGACAATCAGCCCGTCGCCGACCTTCTTGTGTTCCTGCAGCCAGTTCGCGCCATCTTTGAGCCCGGCAACCATCTTGGTTGCCGCCGGTAGCAGGTCGTTGCCGATCTGGATAGCCGCGGCACCGACCGAGCCTTTGAACTCATGTAGTTGCTGGTTGAACGTCGATTGTGTGTCGTGCCAATGCAGTACGCTGCCGTCGGCCTCCTGTGTGGCCGCACCGATATCGCGAATGGCCTGATTGGCGGACTCGGCGTTTTCGCCGGTGAGCATCGTTGCGACGCGATATGAGGCCATATCGCCGGTCGCCTTCTGCATCGCTGCGGCAAAAGTCTGCTGAGCGTCGCCGCCCTTTTTCAGCAAGTCGTTGAAGCCGTTTGCCGTTGTGTGCACCGAAAGCCATTGATCGACAAGCTTTTTCATATCGACCGTCAAACCGCCCGCAGTCTTGCGGTACTCGGCGAACGACAGTTGATTGTTGGTGATCGCCTCGGCGACCTTCTGAGCCGGGCCGGGCAGCGCCGCGAACATCGTGTTCGCGTCCTGGGTGGCGAGCTGCGATTTCTTGAAGGTGTCGAGCATGACCGTTCCGGCCGGGCCCATGTGTTGCATGATCGCCTCGGCGACCTGCTGCACGGTGCCCGCGATACCGGTCTTGCCGAGGTTCGCCTGTAGATCATGCGCAGACAGGCCGAGTTGCTCGATTTCCGAGCGCATTGGGCCCGTCATCGAATTGAAGTGCGTAATAGCGTCGTTCAGGTTCTGCGAGGCTTGCCTCGCCGACATGCCATGGATGGTCATCGATGCGAGTGCACCGGTGACATCTTCGATGGACATGCCCGCGGTACTCGCCTGTGGAAGCACCTGCGACAGCGCGCCGGTGAATTCCTCGAACGTCGCCTTGCCGTGACCGACAGCGCTGATCAGTTGCGAGGTCACGCGCGCGGCCTGGTCGGCTGGTAGGTGATAGTCGGTGAGCGCGGTCGTCACGGCGTCGACGACCGGCGTGAGCTCGGAACCTTCCTCGCGTGCACCCTGCGCGGCGGCCTGCATGATCTTCAGACCATCGGCGCCATGGAAACCGCCGGACTCGACGGTGTACATGGCCTTGGACAGCTCTTGTGAGCTGTAGCCGACCTTGCCCGCCATGTCCAACAGACCCTGGCTCACCAGCTCGAGGTGCTCGCGCGTCTCGCCCGCGGTCGTGACGAGCCGCTCTTGCGAGGCCTCGAAATCGCCAGCACTCCTGACGCTTTCGGCCGCGCCTAGTGCGAACGCGCCGAATCCGAGCAGCGCCGCCGACTTCAGTCCGGCGGCTAGGGTTCCGGTCCGGGCCGCCGCGGTTTCCTGCCGCGCGGTGAGGGTCTCTTGTGCGCGCGTCTCATTGTTGGTGGCTGCCACCACTTCGGCCGACGCTGCGATCTGGGCGCGTTTTGCGCGTTCGAGACGTTCCTCGGCCGCAACGACTTTCGTGCTGTCAGCCGCATACTTGGCGCGCGCCTCGGCGAGCTGTGTCTCGGCGACGCGAACGCGGCCCGCCGCGTCGGCCTCGGTGTCGTGGGCTTTCGCCGCGCGCGCCGAAGCCGACTCGAGCGCACCCGTTGCCGCATTGACCTGCGCCGTCATCGACGCTGTCATGCCCGAAGTCGTGCCCATGACTTGGCGTTTGAACGCGTCGGCGAAGCTGTCGCCCGCCTTCGTGCCCGCCTCGGTGGCCTGC
>NZ_BDBY01000080.1 GCF_001613225.1 Nocardia pseudovaccinii NBRC 100343 | reverse complement strand
CCACCTTCGCCGCAGCTGTCTCGGTGCCGATCAGGCGGGTGACGATATCGAAATAGACGGGGCTCATATCGCTGCTAGCACCTCCTCGATATCGGCGTTCACATCGATTTCCGACATGCGCAAACGGCCGGTGAGCATCGCGTCGAACACGCGGCCAGCCAACTGCCGCCGGGTCATCCGCTGTTGCTCTTCGGCCTCACGCTTCGCCCGAATATGTTCGAGCTCAGGCATTTCGATGAGCGTCCAGTCGTGCTCGGCACCGTGCGCGTTGCGGTAGTCCTGGCGGTAGGCCTGCAGGACATTGACCACGCCCGCGGCGAACTGCTCGAGCAGCGTCCAGGACGATGCGCGACTGCGCTTGTACCAGCTCGCATCGGACAGACCCTCGACAAGCACGCACAGCTCGCGCGGCGTCATCTCTCCAGTGCGGCGCGGCCCGATCGTGCGCCAGAACTCGGCGATCCGGCGCCCTGGATACTCGCTCTGAATGCCAGCCTCGATCTGTTTCGGGGCCGACATCAGCAGCGCTACCGCCTCGCCTATTTTGGGATGTCGAGCCCGGCACTCAGCCGCCGCCAGGCCATCATGACGTCACCGGATCGGCCACCGGCCGCCGAGAACCTGTCATAGACATGCGGATCGTCTGGCGTATTGAGCAGCACCTTCGCGATTTCGACGAAGCTCAGCGGCTTCGCGATCTGCTCGTTCTGCTCGTCGCTGAGCAGCAACGGATGCGGCACCGTGAACACCTCGGTACCGACCGGACCGGGCCGGAACCGAGCACCCGCGACGCCGAGCCCTTCGAGTGCCTGCTCTCGAAACGCACTCATGTCGGTGATCACGTCGCCGAGATCGACCTCGGCGGCCGGAGCGGGCGCGGGCGAGGGCACCGGCGTCAGCGCCGGGGGAGGCACGGCACCGAAAGCTGATGCGGGAATGACGGGCTCGGACATTTCGATCTCCTTCGGGGTGGCTGTATGGCTGGCCCGATGCGGCGCCCAGCCTTGCGCCGCACCGGGGTACGAGGGGGTATTAGGTGACCGTCACCGAGTTCGACGCGGCGGTCTTCGCCGAGCCGCTGAGATTGCTACCGACGGCCTGCACCTTGAACGTGTGCGAACCGGCGGTCAGACCGGTCACGGTCAGGATCGGGTTCGAGGTGGTGCCCGAGACGGTGACCGTGCCCGACGAGACCGGGGTCGTCGATGCGTCGACGAACACGTTGTAGGTGAACGGACCGTTCGGGGTTGTCGGCGCGGTGAACGTCATGCTTGCCGTACCGGCCGAGCCGCCTGCGGTCGCGGTCGGTGTACCCGGGGTGCCGGTCGTGCCACCCTTGGCGCGCCAGCCTGGGCCCTCGCGCAGAGTCCGCACCGCGAAACCGGAAACGCTGTCCGGGTACGACTCGCACGTGAGCTTGCCCTGTGCTTCAGTCTTGGCATTCATCGACAGCTTGTCGGGCTTGACCATCAGCGCGTTCGGGTAGATGCGCGCCCACCCCTCGAGCCCGAGCGGCCCGGCGTAAATCGCACCGAAAACGAACTGCCTGTGGATCGGGACCGTGACCTTCGGTTTCGTGTACTGATAACCGACGCTGCCGATGCTACTCATGGCCGCGAGTGGCAAATTGGTTTCGAGCGCCTCGATGATCGGCGTCCGCTCGATCGCGGTGAACATCGCCGATTCCGAGTCGTCCGTAATGTCCGTCAAAAGCTTTTGGCGGCTCTGCCACGCCTTGGTGTCCGCTGTCGCGAGCGTCGGATTGAATTCCAAGCCGTTTTCGTCGAAATATCCGCATCCGTTGAAAGCGTCGGTGGTTAGCAGCGTTGCCGACCAATCGCCGGTGAGCGTATCGAACGGCGTGAAGTTCGCGAGAGACTTGGTCGGGTCATAGTCCCTGACCAAGGCGAAACCGAATTGCCCCTTGAACACGTTGTTGACGTCGCCGCCGAACAAGGTGTCCCACGTGGTACCCGTCATGTCTGAATCTCCTTACAGGGGTTGAGCATTTACGGAGCTCTCGACCTCGTACGTCGCGAGATAGCGGTGAATATTCGGGTCCTGGAAATCGACCCAGCCGGGCCCGTTGATCGTCTCGACGTTCGAGATCGGCACCCCGCCCACATACCTGTGACGGAGGTGCATCATGCGGTCGTGCACCAGGCGTGAAAACTCCAGTGCCACAACCTGATCGCGATCGAATACCTCGACCTCGACAGTGTTGATCGCCCAGATGTAGTTGTCCCCACCGGCAGGAGGAACGGTCACCAGGACGAACGGATATACGACTCTTGTGTCCCAATCGTTTTCGCCGGGCTTGGTCAGAGAACAGCCGCCGATACCGGCCAGAGTCTTGAGATGCGTGATCACCACGAGCGCGACATTCGCGAAATGCCGCTCACTCGAGGTAGGCAGCGTCACGAGCCGGTGCCCTGCAAGTACCTACGAGTGCGCAACATGATGTGCATCGCTGGCATGTGCTTGGTGCCGTACTCGATCCAATGCGCTTTCCAGTCACGAGAGATCACGCGGCCACGCCAAGCGCCGTGCACGAAAATCGCCTCACCCGAGATTGATTTCTTGTAATCGCCGGGCTCATCGCGATATCCGCCCTTCGTGGTGTGCGGAACACCGGTCTTGTTCACGGGCGCAATGGATTGCCCGTACGCTGCGCCGCGCTTGGCCTCGGCGAGCACGGCCTCACGTGCGATAGCGGACGCTGCAGCGGCCGGGCCCGCGAGTTCCTCGAGCGCCTTGACCACACTCGCGATATCGATGCCCACGGCTACCCCTTTTCCCGATGGCAGTCGACCTCGATGTGGTCGCCCTGGCCGTCGTTGTCCAGCTGTGGGCGCGGTGGCCCGAATACCTCGAAATCGAGGCCCTGCCAGGTGATTCGCGACTGCGCGCTGATCACCGTGCCGAACGGCAGGAACGCGCGCCCGACGAGCTTGGTCGGGTTGACGTTGCTGTTGGTCTCGTCGCTACTGAGCAGCTCGAATGCCACACCCTCGACCGTGGTCGGCACGTCTTGCATGAGCGGCCGGTTGTAGCCGTCATAGGTCGGATTGCCGTCGCCGTCGAGCACCGGCGCGCGGTTGGTGACGATGACGGTGTCGTTTCCGAGCGAGAACGGACCTACCACGGGCATGGCCCGAACCGGGATGCGCCCGGAAGGGTGATCGGGTCGGGCCCGGGGTACCGGTTACCGAACGCGCCGCGCGGGCCGTGCGCGGGCGCCAGGCCGAGCAACTCGTAGTGGTAGTCGACGAATACCAGCGACCGCGCGAGTTCCTCGAGCGTCGCCGTGCGTGACAGCGTCCACGAGTCCGACCGGTTGCCCACGGTGTGAGTGCCGGCCGAAGTGCCGCCGAACAGGTCGCGCTGCAAGGCATCCCGAACTACCTGGATAGATACCGATTTCGCCGCCGGGTCGTCGTCCGCGATGTTCGGCTTGCGGTTGCGGATCCACAGCGCGGCGGCGTCGAGCAGCAGATTGCAATACGCGGTCTGCGGCGTGGTGAGGGTGCGCCAGGTGTTTTGCACGTCCGTATAAGTGGCGAAAGCGGCCATGGCGCACCCCCTCTCAGTCGGCCCCGAGCGCCTGCAAGTCGGCCTTGGTCATCGCCTCGGCCGCCGCACGGTCGACACCACGACTCACCGCGTACTCGACCCACACCTCTTTCGGCGCGGCCTGCAGCGGACGCGACGCGGCACCGGTCGTGACCGCTTCCGGCGGTGCCTGCTGCGTCCCGCCCGGATCGCCGGTCGCGACCGGTGCGGGTGCCGGTGCGGGTGCCGGTGCTGCCGCCGGGGCGGCCAGTTCCTCGACCATGCCCATGTCGAGCAGGTGCTCGGTCTGTTCCTGCGACAGCCACGGAATCACCTCCCCGGCGTACTTGTGGTGCGCCTGGCCGACCTGGTCGTGTGCGATGACCAGCGGCGCGATTACTCGGTACCTCATGCGTCGACTCCCGTGATCGCCCACGCCGCAGCGGGTTCGAGAACGACGGGGGTCGTGATCCGGCGGCAACGGATCCGCCATGTGTCGGTCAAGTCTTCGCGCATGGTCTTGACCTGGATGCCGTCTGCGCCGTCGTCGGTGCTCGCGACATACCCGGGGCCGGGCACACGCTCATCGACGAAGGCGCCGAGCACCTTGCTGTCGAGCAGGGTCGCGCGACCAGTCACCGGCAGATTCGGCGAGGTGACGAATAGGAATCCGCCAATACGCTTCATGTACGGCGACTCCCATCCGGCGTTGACCGGATTCTGCTGCACGCCAGGGATCTCGCGCGGCAGCAGCTGCGCGAGCTTGTCGTCGCTGACCACGTTCGCGAACGTATCCAGGCCGAGCAGCACGGTGTCGGGCATATAGCCCTGCTTGAGGTTCACGATCTTCGCGAACGCGCGCATCAGGTCGCGCAGGATGTAGGGCGTCGAACCGGTGCCCGCCCACGACGCGATCGCGGCGGTGTTCTGGGTAACCGCCGAAGCGACCGCCGACAGCGCGACCGAATCGACCTGTTGAATGTGGCTGTTCACCAACTTGGTGAACTTCCGGGTCACCACGCCGTAGCGTTGCCGCGAGATCGAAACATCGGTGATCTCAGCGTCCTGGCCCCAGTTCACTGTGCTGGCCATCGATGCGGGACCTGTCCCGGTCGTGGTCAGCGGGTACTCGCCGCCCGGCGGCACCGGCTTGGGCGCGTTGTCGGCAAAGATCGATTCGTTCTGCTCGTAGCCGACCGAGCCGCTCTCGGTCCATTGCTGACCGGTGAGGATCTTGTTCGAGATGAACAATTGATCACCGATCGCGCGCAGTGCCCGCATGATCCACAGCGGATCATTCAGAAACCGATTGATCTGGAGAATGTCACCGCTCAGCGTCGGCTGCGCGGGCGGGAATGTGGTGCTTCCGCTCATGAGAATGGCCTACTTTCTGCTCACGCCAGCCGCAGAGCGACTTTGACCTTGCCGCCGGACGCCGCGGCGAGCGCCACACCGACCGTGCGGTTGTAGTTGGTTTCCGAACCGATTGCCGCGACTGCGCCAGCGGCGGCCGGAATCACCGCGTCATTGGCGTTGATGGTGCCGCTGGCCGTCAGCACGTGAATCCCGTTGCGGTAGGCCATGGTTTGCGCACCGCTGGCCGCGTCGTAGGCGGCCACACCGAACGCGATCGCGGCCGCCGATGACGGCGCGACCGTGTCGTCGCCGGACACGACGAGCACCTGACCGGCGGTGACAGCGGCGCTCGTGGTGCACGGCACTTTGTCGGCCGGGTGGTAGAGGGGCAGGTAGTCGCTCATCGTGCGTCGTCCTTCCAGGTGGTTCCGGTGACCTTGGCGAAGGCCGAGGCCATTTCGGCGCCGAGGTGATCGACGTCGGGCTCGCCCGCGTGGCCGATCTCCTCCAGCGGCACTGTGAGCCCGGGCGCGAGCGAGGCGAGGAATGCCTCGGTGCCTTCGGGATCGCGCTCGAGCTGCTTGGCGTACTGCTCGTATTGCGCCTTGGCGATGCGGCCGGTGCGGATCGCCTCGTTGAGCACGTGGCCGCGGTGGTCGGCCTGCTGCTTCTCGAACGCCTTGGCGCCCTTGTCGGCCGCCGCTACGGTTGCCGCGTACTGGGTGGCGTCGACCAGCTGCAGGCCGAGCCGCTTCGCGGATGCGGCGATCTGCTGCAGCGTCGGATCGGCCGGTGTGTCACCGGCCGGTGCTGGCGCATTCTGCAGCGCGTCGACCGCGGCGAGTACGGCCGCCTCGTCGGCGTCATCGGCCAGGCCGAGACTCGACCGGAGGCCCTCAATCAAGGTGGGCATAGTCGGCCCCTCCTTTCGTTTGACCTCCGCTCGAACGGCAGAGGGGGATCGGTGCAGTTGCGGCGCGGGTGCCTTGCCGCGGCCTGCGTAGTTGAAAATCGAGAGGTCGAATCGCGCCTTCGCGGTCTGCTCGCCCGCACTGTCTTTGCCGGGCTTCTCTACGCGATCGGCGAGGCCTGCCTCGACGGCTTCCTCGGCGCTGTACCAGGTTTCGGCGTTCATCGCGGCCTGCCAGTCGGCGACTTCGCCACCGGCGCGCTCGGCGTAGATCGAGGCGAGATTGCTGCTCGTGCGGTCGAGCTGGTCGGCCAGCTCGCGCATATCGACGGCGTTGCCGACGCATATGCCCCATGCGTTGTGAATCATCATCTCGGCGCCTGGGCGCATGATGACGTCGTCGCCCGCCATCGCGATAAAGCTCGCGGCCGAGGCGGCGAGCCCCTCGACCGAGGTCGTGATCTGTGCGGGATGGGCGCGCAGCGCGTTCATGATCGCGAGCCCGTCATAGACGTTGCCGCCGGGGCTATTGATCTTCACCATGATCTCGTCGGAGGTGATCGCGTCGAGTTCGCGCACGAAATCCTCGGCCGCGACACCCCAATACGAGTCGATCTCGTCGAACAGGTAGACCACGGCCGGGCCCGTGTCGGATTCGGCGGCGTTGCGGATCGAATACCACTGGCGCGCTGGCCCATCGGGCTTGAGTGCCTTGATGCGCTGGTTCACTGGTCGCCTTCCTGCGGGTCGTTCGGGTCCTCGCCGGTCGGCTCGGCGGCGGGCGCGGCCGGTGGCGAGTTCTTCTGTGTCGGCGACGGATCCGGCGCGTTCGGGTCCTTCTGAGGGAGTCCGTACATGTCGCGCACGGCTTGCTCGAGGCGGCGATCCGGGAACACTGCGCCCGCTTGGATGAGCAGCGCGAGCGCCTCGGCGGTCGCGTCATGCCTCGAGCCGATCTCGTCGAACACGATGCGCGGGGCGGCCTCGTCCGGGCCGAAATTCAGATCGACGAGCGGCTCGACCACATAGGCCGTCGACGTATCGGCGATTAGTTGCCCTTCGGTCTGCAGCGACATCACGAAAAAGTCGGCGAACGTCGAACCGAGAGCCCAACTGCCCGTTTGGGTTCCGAGGTTCAAGAAGTGAGCCAACAGGGCCCGTGCGATCTGCTCGTCGTGATAGCGGATCACGGGATCCGCGTCGGGCAATGCGCCTTCGACGCCCTGTAGGCGCAGTTTCGCGCCGTTGGGCACCGCCGCACCGGAGCTGTCGCCGGAGCGGTAGTCGTTGGCCATCTGCTGGCCTTTGTCGAGATCATCTTGCTTGTCGAGCGGACCGCCGTAGTAGATCGGCACACCCATGCCATTTCGTTCGATGGTCTGCGCCTGGACCCTGAGCATGCGGTCTTTGAGGATCCAGTTCTTATACGCCGCGCGCAGAACGGATTTCCCGAGCCAATCGCCGCCCTCACGCTCGTTCACGTACGGGACGATGCGCTTCGCCGGTATCGGTGTGCCGCCGCCTACGGCTCCCATCACGATGCCGTCGTAGCCGCCGGTCATGGTGCCCATGGCGTATTGAGCGATCGATACGAGACTGCCGTCGGCGGCGACAACGAGATTCGCGATGCTGCGCGGCAACCGTGGCGACAACTTCGCCAGATGCGCGCGCCCGTCGTCATCGATCGAATACGTCTGCTCGAAAAACGAATGTCCGTACGGCAGATTCAGCAACGCGAGTCGCACATGATCGGCCCACGAGAACGCATTGCGGATGCGCCGTTTCGGCTGCTCGGACTCATCGGCCGCGCCCACGATCGGCAAATGCAGGTCAGCCGCTACGTATTCGACTACCTCATCGCGAGCGCCGTTCGGGTCGAGCCGCCAGGTCGTGCGCTGCACGGGCAGCGTGATCGCCCGATGCACCGAGGCGATCTGGGCGTCCTGGCGCAGCATCCGGTCATAGACGGCCACTGAGAGCGGCCAACGCAATTCGGGCGTGGTCTCGGTGTTCTGCCACCAGATATCGCCGGGATAGGAGACGGCGTAACCGATTTCGCGTGTTGGGATGCGTCCTCTCACCGGCGACGTTTTCTCGGCCATGTCACCACCTCCCTCCGGACGGCGATCAGAATCCGATCACCGCGAGATTCGCGGACTCGCCGCGGGTCTGCCCGCGCGGTACCGCGGCGGGCTTGTGCACGATCGACTGCACCGGCGCGGTGCGAGTGCCGAAATTGACCAGCCCCCATTGCGCCTCGGTCACCGCGACTACCGGACTGATCACGTTGGCCGCGCCCTTGCGGTCCCACGCCCAACCGCCCCCGGCGAGATCGCGTTTGACCGCGCCCTCTACCGCCTCGGCGAGCACCGGGTCGCCGGTGTGATCGAGCAGCGCGCCCATCGTCTTGTCGTAGAAATCGCCAGTGGCCTGCGCCATCTCGAGCGAGTCCGTGAGGGTCGCCTCGATGCCCGCATTGAGCAGATCCGCCTCGAGCGATGCTGCGGGCGAGGCCCGGTCGATCACCAGCACGGCCGGATCCATGCGGTTGACCACCGCGACGATGTAGGGCATTGCCGCGAGCGTGTACGGGCCGTGATAACCGAGCTCGACGTGAATGCGGCCCTCGATCGTCCATTGCGCCGCACCGATCGAGATCATCGACCGGTCCGGAGTCATGTCGACCGCGAGCGCTGTCGGGCCGACGAGCGTCGGCGATGGATTGCTGTTCGCGGTCCATACGTCCGCCGGAATCAGCGCCGGACGATGCTCTATGCGCACCGGCCAGACGCCACGGCCGAGCGCCTCGGCGCCGAACGAGACGATTCCGGCCTTGGTCGTCGCCTTGCGCAGCGGCTTTTGCATCTTCGCCGGTGTCGCGATGACGCCGAAACTCGGATTGGCGTACTCCCACGTCGTCAATGCCCGCCAAGGCATTTCGGGTGGTGCCATGTATTCGGCGAAGTACATGCCCTCTGTGCGCGCCAGCCCCAGAGCACGCATGTCGGTCAGCACATAGCCTTTGGCGTGCATCTCGGCGTTCACCGCGGTTGAGGTGTAGATCGTCTGCGGGTCGGATGCGGCCATCTGCGCCCAGTCGACGGCGGCCGAGGCGGCCGTGTCTAGGTTGTAGGCCTCGTCGTAGACCAGCAAATCGATTTTGGTGAGACCACGGCCCATATCCGCCGACCGTGTGGAGGTCACCATTACCGCGCCGTTGGTCAGCATGATCGTGCCGCGCCCTTGCGAGAGCGTCGGTTTCGCCGCGAGTCGACGACGCAGGCTCGCGCTGCTCATGATCATCGACACGAGGCGCTTGTGCAGATCCTTGCCGGTGTCCCACCGCTGCACCGTGTAGAGGATGCTCTCGCCCAGCACACACAGTCCGTACAGGCAGCGCATCAGGACGATTTCCGATTTCCCGTTCTGTCTCGGGCAGAGCAGGACGGCGTCAGGGTGCGTCCAGGTGCCATCGGGGTTACGGCGCAGCAGGCACCGCAGATTGCCGTGCTGCCACGGCATGACCGGCTGTACCGAGAGCCGTCCGGCGAGATTGATGGCCTTGAATCCGTGCGTGTCGTCGCCGGGCCATGCCGAAAAGTGGTGTGGTGCTTGACGGCCGGTCAGCGTGGGAAAAATCGCCGGGTCCGGCCTCGGAAACAGCTCGGCGACGTCAGAGGCCAGCGAGTACATCGTCTTCTTCGGGCTCCGGCGCGCCGCGCTGGCGGCGGATCTCGGCGAGCAGCTGCCGCAGCACGGTCGCTTGCTGGCGAGCCTCCTGTAGCGCGGCGTCGACACGGATTTCGAGTACGCCGTCGCGACCGGTGGTCACGTGGGCCCAGAATTCGCCATCTCCGGTTAGGATTCGGTTCAGATCGTCGAGCCGATCACCCACCCGAGCGGCTTCCAGTATCAAAACGGTCAATTCGTAACCGTCACTGGGCTTTTCGAGCGCAGACCGTAATTTTTCGCCCGTTGGACCGAGGTTATCCGGCATTGTTCGCACCGTTTTTCGCCCCGGCAGTAAAAAAAGGTTGACTAGGCGGGGTCAGGAAGGGGGGCGGGGCCGGATTTTTCGCCCAAATCGGACACGCGAGGCGGGCTCGAATCCCTGGCACGGTCACCATCCCTGCATCACGCACCACGCCGCCCGGTCGTCGGCCTCGGCCTTGTCCTCGATGGGCTTGCCGGTGAGTGCGGGTCTCAGGTGGTCGCGGCTGCCGTCGCCGCGCTCGCGGTTGCACCAGCTGTGCAGCAGTCGGTCAGCGACGGTCCCGCCGTGCGCGCGGGCGATGGAGTGGTCGCCGTCGAGCCCCTGCGCGAGGTGCATCGGTTCGTCGCACCACCAACAGGGCGTGCCGTCGACGTGTACGCGCTTGAGTGCCTCGACTTGCTTCTGATGAGGCCAGCCGAGCCCGCGCTGTGTGGTTGTCCGTCGGGTGGACACAGCGCAGGCCCGGTCGACCGCGTGTCACCAACCGGAGAGGTCGGTGCTGCTGCTGTCCGACGCAGCGGTGTCCGCTGCAGTGGTGTCGGTAGTGGTGGCCGCCTCGGTGGTGGCGGGTTCCTCGGATGCGGTCTCCGCAGGTGCGGAGGTGACCGGTGCCTGCTGCTCGATCGGTGCCGGGCCCGGCTCGGTGGCCGGTGCCTGGTCCACCGGTACCGAGGTGATCGGCGCCTGCGGTTCCGGGGTCGGCGTAGGCGCGGCCGCGGTAGCGGTACCGCCTGCGACAGCGACCATCTTGTTGGTGATGTCGTTGAGGGCGGCGAGGTCTTCGGGCTTGATCTGGTTGCCCTGCGCCAGCTGCCCCTGCAGATCGGCAATCTGTGCCGACTGTGCGCCGAGCAGTGCGACGATGCGCGTATTGGCGTCGACGAGCTGGGCGATATCGGCCTCGAGCTGTTCGGTTGCGTTCATTTCGATTCCCTGCATTTCGAGTAGGCGCGCGAGCATGAGCTCGATACGCGCGTTCTGGGTGATGAGGTAGGCGGCCCAAGCCGGAACCACCGTGAATTCAGCGGGATACGTGACCTGGGCGCCGGGGTTGCTGCTGTATCGGCCGGGGCCACCGAATGCGAGGCCCATCAGACGCGAGGCGGCCAGGACCAATGTCCCGGTTCGGGCTCATCGGCCCACGAGTAAGGCACATCGGCCTTGTGTGAGATGCCGTTGTCGTAGAACACGGCCAATCCCACCCGGCCGCGATCGTCCACGCTGGTCACGATTGCGGCGAGCGGCTCGGATGGATGTTCGCCGCCCGGCGTGCCATAGCTCTGGTAGTGCACGATTCGGCCGATGCTCGGCACAGAATCGGCCATCAGATGAACACCGTAAGGATGGCGACGAGCACCTTGGCAGCGCCGAGGGCGATCTCGCCCCACGGGACGGAACCGAGCGAGGCGGAAAGAGTGGAAAGCATGACGTGCTCCTGAAACGAGAAAACCCCCAGGTGGGCAGGCACCGTGAGGGTTTGGGCTGGATTTGACCGAACGGTCGTGGCGGGGGCCGGATTTGAACCGGCGACCTCTGGATTATGAGTCCAGCGAGCTGTCCGACCTGCTCTACCCCGCGTCGGCGGATGCTGCCCAGGAACGACAAAACCCGATCCGGAAGGGGACCGGATCGGGTTCTGGGGACAGCTATCCCGCTGCAAGAAAGTGTTGCACGCAGGTCAGCACTTGTCACGTCATGACGCTCAGCTCACTTCTTCCCGGCCTTCTTATCGGGGTCGTGGCAGCGAATGCGCATGTACATGCGGTCGGTCCCATCCACTGTCGCGAATCCGAACTCTTCATACATGTCTCGGAGTTTCTGCCGGTTCTCCATAGGCTCGATGACCACATACAGG
>NZ_BDBY01000079.1 GCF_001613225.1 Nocardia pseudovaccinii NBRC 100343 | reverse complement strand
GTAGACCTCGCCGTAGAACGGTCCTCGGGGCTTCAGCAGCTTCCAGATTCCGGCATCCTGCTGTTCGCGCACGACGGTAGGTAGCAGGGTGTAGTAGCCGACGACCATGCCCCCGTCGTCCAGCCATACTTGAGTTGCAGATATGCCGAGCTTCTGGTCCCTGAGCGCCTTCTCGTCGAGCCAGGTATCCATGCTGGTCTCGCCGCAATTGAAAAAGTTGGTTACGTGATCCGAGTTCAGTTGCTCGGATCTGTATTGCTTCAACGTGTCAACGTTTGCGCGATGCCGCCCGGTCGATCGCCGCCTGTAGGGCTTGGCTGGGTCGCGCGTTCGAGCGCGCCATCTGCGCGAGCTGGCCACGCTGGACGACTGTCACATCGACCTTGCTTCTCTTTTGCGCGGATTGTGTCCCCTTGCTGCCCATATGGGTCACGATACCTGGCTCGGCGGCTCCGACACGCCAGGAACACGTAAGGAGGCTTGTCACATGGCGGGATCTGCCGAGGTCAGGGCCTTCTCGTCTCAGCATCGCACGCAACGCGATGTATGCGCCTCAGCTCCTCGGCGTCCTCCGGGCCGATCCAAGGCCCGTCGTAGACCGCCTCACGGCACTCGCCGCATTCGAAGTGCGTCCAGCCGTTGTTGAAGACGAAACCCGGTACGACGGCCTCGGCGGCACGTATGCCCGTAGTGTCGTCGCTCACGACTTCATCGTCCACACGCTCGGGTCGAGCGGAGCCGTCTGCGCGAGCTTCGTCATTGCCTCGTGCTGCTGCATACGCATCTCGGCGTCGACTTCCGAAGGTGCGCCGTATAGAACACCGCGAATCACGTGCGTGATCGTTTCGTCTGGGATCTGCTCGTCTTCCATAATGACGGCGAGGCGGCGGATCACGTTGCGCATGAGTTTCATTTCGTACTGATAGGCGGTGTCGAGCTCGTCGTGGTGGCGCTGCCTGGTTCGCCGAAGGTAGTCGTTCATCATGCGATCGGCGTCGATCATGCCGTCCACTCCTGTTGATAGTCGGGATGTTTCGCCCAGATTCGCGCGATCGCCCGCAACGCCGGGATCTCGTCGACCTCGGCGTCCGGGACGCTCGGCCGCTTGCCGCCGATGTAGTCGAGCATGCCCTCGTACTCGAATATCGCATTGAGCATCGTGCGCCAGGCGCGCACTTCGGACAGCACGCGTTGCGGATCGTGCAGGGCAATGTGCTCGGCGTGGTACAGCGTGTACACGTCGTCCTTGCTGGTGCTGACGCGGTCCCACTGCTCGCTATAGATCCACTCATCGCCGCCCGACTCCAGTGCGATCCGCTCATCCTCGGCGAGCCGGGCCGCGATGAACTCCTCGACGGTCATGAAATCGCCTCGGGCTTTCCTTGTGGCAGTGCCGGATTCGACCACACTCCACTCCAGCGCGGCATACACAGCTCGCCAGCGACATAGCGGCCGTCCTCGAAAGCGATGTCAACGTGGATCGGTGCGCCAGCTTTCATTGTGACCCCGACCGACTTCGCGCCGGTTGCCGATCGCATCGCACCCTCCTCGCGCAGGATGGCGACCAGGCGCTCGGCCTGCTCCCGCGCGATGCCCGCCTCGGCCGATAGCGCTGCTGCTGCGTTGCTGTCGATTTCGGTGTTCGTGATCACGCCGTCGATCCTCTCGCTTGCGTTGCTTGGGCACGGAGTTTCCGCGCATCGTCTAGCCGGTACAGCGCGCGGTCGGTCTTGACCTGGCGTTGCATGACGACGCGGTCGCCGGATTGCCATCCGCGCGGTACGAGCTGGCCGCGCGATATCCATGAGGCGATCGTTCCGCGTGGCACCGGTTCGTTCAGCTCGCGCAGTACGCCGATGAGCTCGGGCACCTCGAATAGTCGGCCGCCGATGCGCGCGAGTAGGTGCTGTTCGAGCTTGGCGGACCTATAGACCGACTTGCATCGCACGCAGGTGACGTCGAGCTCATCGCGTTCGGCGTACAGCGGGAATCCGCACTCGCGGGTCGGACCGAGCCCAGATACCAGCATGGCGGGGCACGGGCCGCGGTAGGCGAGCATCGGCGGCGGGTTGATGATCACCATGCCCGCGGCGACCGCGCGCGTGATGTCGGCGTGGATCTGCCCGGCGGCCTCGTCCAGGCGGACCGACATCGAATGTTCGTGCAGCCAGAGCGCGACGCCGTTGATGGTGTCGACGAAATCGGCGGGTACGCGCCGTTGCCCGCGGCGCGGCGGCCCGACGAATCGGTTGCCGATGTAGTCGCCACCGACGGGCACGTATTCGATGCCGCGTGACTCGCACAGGTGCCGGGTCCAGGTGGTGAGCGAATTGGTCAGCGCTGATAGGAGATCGGCGGCGCGCTCGTCGAACAGTAGCGGTGCGGTCGGGGTGGCTCCGGATCGCAGGCCGGTCGAGACGCGGTCGAGCCGCTGCTCGGTGACCGCGAGTTGTTCGAGCAGCCACGGGATGCCCTCGAGGCAATCGTCGAGTTCGCCGATGCAGTCCCAGCACAGGAAATCTCCGCATGGTCGGCCGCACTGGCGGTTTCGGCAGATTGCCGTCACTGGCCACCGCCCGGGGGCTGCGAGATCGTCACCACCACAGTTCCGTCGGCGCGTTTGAGGATGTGCATCCACGGATACCAGAGCTCACGCATGCGTGCGATGGCGGCGACGACCATCTCGAGCGGCATTTGCCCGCCGGTGAGTCCTAGTTGCGGTGCGGCGCCGCGTGGTTGGCGCGGGATGTCGCCGCGCGGATTCTGCATCGTCATGGCAGCAGGCCTTTCCGGTCGAGCATGGCGAGGATTCCCTCGGCTACCTGCGGCGCGAACGCGTACGTGCGTACGTGCTGCGCCGCGCCTTTCGGGTCGAGTAGAGCCGCGGTGAGCGCCATGAGGCCGTAGCCGTTGGTTGCGAGGTGCTTGGTGATGATGCGCGCCCAGGCCTTGCCCGTGACCTCGTTGCCGCCGAGCAGGTTTAGGCCTTCGTGGGTGCGCTCGCCGTCGAGATAGAGGTCGGCGGACGGGATCCACTCGAGCAGCGCGGTCTCGATGGGATCAGGCTCGGGCTTTCGGATTTCGATCACGGTTGCGCCTTTCCGAAGTCAGACGGATCAATCACCCCGGATGAGGCCAGTTCGATGAGTGCGTCGACCGTCGACGCGGCGTCGAATACTGCGATGTAGACGCCGGGCGTCTCGCCGCGTTCGGCGAGGCGCTTTCGGCTGCGCAGGTCGGTTACCTGCGCGTCGTCGCCGAATGCGATGCCGGTGAGTGCGTCCAAGATCGCGCGGGAGAGCTTGTCGATATCCGGTTTCTTCGTCGCCGGTGGGGTGCGGCTCTTCGGCGTCGAAACTGGCCGGGGCCGAACGAATTCGAGATCGACGACAACGGCACCGGTGAGCACGGTGAACCCGTGACCGTGCGCGGCCAGGGCGACGCGCTCGCGCCACGGGCCGAGGCCTTTGTTCGCCTCGACCATCCGGCCGCCGCCGACGTGGCGCTTGCTGCCCTGCTCGATCGCCTTGCCGGGTACGAATAGCCGCGGGCTCATGACGTCACGACCAGACTCAGACCGGCGACCGCGAATAGCAGCACCGCCGACAGGGCTTGTGCGCGTGCTGCCGCGCGCAGGAATGGGCGGTGCGCGAGCCTTCCGGCGATCTCCAAAACGGCGGTGGCTGCGGCCCAGGCGAGCAGCGGATAGACGTTGGCGCTCAACGGGTCGCCTCCGTGAATTCCGGTGCCCACGGATCACAGGACACGAGCGTTATTGCGCCGTCGGGGCCGGTGTCGCCCGGAACGAGCACGCTCGGGCGGCGGGCATCGCCGACGAGATCGCGGATCGCTCGGGCGCGCTCGGCTGGCAGCCACTCATCGACGGGGCGCGGCGGTGACGGTTCGACGATGCGCAGCGTGGTCGGGACGCCGTCGATTTGCGCGAATCCGACATCGGCGGCCTGAGTGCACTCGATAACGTACCCGCCGGTCCGATAGTCGCTACTGATTCCCCAGATGCGCATGTATTCGGTACCCCACACCGCCCATGCGGCAATAGGCCCGACGATCGCGCCGCTGATCGCAGCGAACGCATGGAGGTCGCGCGTCACGATGCTGCCAGCGAGATAGACGCGCTTGCCTGTTGTGCGGGTCTGGATATCCGGCCGGGCGTCGGTAAGCCTGCAAATCGGGATGAGCTCGCCGAGTTCGGCGCCATGGGCGACGATGTCGACGGTCGCGAACTCCGTGCCGGTGGTGTCGCGCGGAATGATGAGACTCGCGGTCTCAATGTCGCGCAGTCGGTTCAAGATCTCGCGCCGTTTCGCCCGCCATTGCGGCCATGTCCGCGACGCCAGGCTCAATCCGGTGGTCTCGTCGCCGCGGTTGCGGATCAGCCATGCCGCCTTGATTAGTCCGGCGATCTCAGCGCGCAATTCGGCCTCGTGCGGTATCGGCGGTTCGCCGGGACGGATGTACTCGCCGCGCAGACGGGCGTACGTCTCGAGCAGCTCGGCGAGCGCCGTCGCGATCTGTTCGACGATTTCAGGCATTACCGGCCTCCTCGGTGATGAGCCGCCGCGCGGCATTGGTGCGGCGGACGTGCAGCACGCGGCACTCGTGCCAGACGCCTTTCGTGTCCTGCCACATGCACATTTGGCCAAGGCCTGCCGGGCAGTCCTCGCACTCGACGCGCGCTATGGCGAAGGTCTTGACGGCTTGGTCGTCCTGGGTGAGCGGCACGGTTCTGTGCAGCGGAATCACGTTGTCGGGCATGGGAGTCTCACTCATCCCGGTCGCCGATCAGCTGGCCGATTCTGAGCGTGGCGAATCGCCCGTTGTCCTCGTTGCGGCGCGTCTCGAACTCGCGCACGCTCTCGACGATGGCCCGGTCGGTCCAGACGACGCCGTACGTGGTCCGAGTCCGGCCATTCGGATTCGTGGGGTGCGCCTGCTCCTTGACGAGCACGTACCCGAGGCGCTGCAGGTACTCGCCGAGTTCGTGCGTTGCGAGGATCGTGTCGGCGAGCGCGGCGAGGTCGAGCCATCCGTCGATGCGGATGAGGTGGCGCACGCTGCCGTCGTCCTGGCGGCGGTCGGCGAGCGCGTCGGCGAGGGTGGTGATCAGGTCGGCGCGGGCGGTCGAATTTTCAGGCATTCGCACGCTCCTCGGCCGGTGCGTCGCCGGGCAGGTAGACGGTCGTCATCGGCACGGCGGGCTCACAGGCGCATGGGTCTGCGCCGCAGGCGTCGCACTCGTCGGGTTCGCACCGGGCACATCCGTCGTCGATCGGGTAGTGAATCCAGTCCAGTTCGGCGACACCGATGTTCACGCCGTCGACACCGCCGATGGTGACCGCGATGACGTGTGTCGGGCTGACGTGGTTGGCGTGGGTGAATCCTGGGTCGCTGCGCTGGATGCCGAAGTCGTGCCGGGTCAGGTCAGCGACGTCGACGCCGTGCGCCTCGGCGAACGCGATGGCCTGCTCGATGGCCTGTTCGAGCGGGGTCAGTTCAGGCACGGTCGGCCTCCTGCTGTGCCCGGTCCGGTGCGCCGCTCTCGTCGTAGACGGTGAGTGCACGCCAGTCGATGCCGGGTACGTCGTTGCCCGGCACCGTGCGTGCGTCCTGCACGTCCGCGAGCGCCTCGTCGAGCGTGCCGAACGGTGGGCTGTCGAACGCGATCCACCACTCGCCAGCTGCGTTGTGGTGGCCTGTGACGTAGCCGATGCGTGTGCGGGCGCGCAGCTCGAGCAGTTCGGCGGCCATGGACCGCTCACCCGCGTTGGTGCAGATGTCCTCGTTGTCGCGGAGTTCGCGGAGTCGTTCGTCGGTCAGGCGGGGCTGGTCAGGCACTTGTCGTCTCCTGGGTGGGTGTGGCGAGCAGCTCGGCGATGAGGGCGCGCCATTCGGGGGGCAGGTCGCCGGGAAGGTGGTTGCACTTGCTGACGCACGGGTCGGCGTCGCGCAGTTCGGGCGGCGGTTTGCGCCAGCCGTTTTCGTCGCACAGCGTGCAGATTTGGACCAGTGCGCGGCGTGCTTCGGCGTCGCCTGCGAGGCGTTTTTCCTTCTCGCGGTCCCATTGCTCGGCGCTGCGACGAGCGTCGGCGCATTGGCCGCACGGCGGCGGGTGCGGCACGGCGGCGTGCTTCGCGCACCGGTCGCTCGGCCGGTTCACGGCGATCTGCTCGTTGAGCCACGCGATTCGAGCGCGGTTCGTGTCGGCGCACTCGACGCAGCCGGGAACGAAAACGTTCGGGTGTTCTCGGTGATGGGTTGGCGGTGGGGGGTCGTCGCTCGGCGCGACCGCGTTACTTACGTATCGATTCCCCCCTAGGTGACCAATATCTATCTCTATCTCTATCTCTGGTTCGATTCCGTTCGTGTTTTGCTTCGGCGTTTGCTCAAGCAAAACGGAAGCATTTGCTTCGCCGTTTTCGGCTATTTGCGCAGGTAGGCGGGTTTTGATGCTGTCAGAAACGCTCGCGGCAGCGTCGAAGTCGGACCCTGTGGATAACTCTTCGGAGGCGTGCGGCTTTTTGGCTGCCGTTACCACTTTGTGACCGGTTTCCGTTGAAGCATTTGCTTCGGTTTTGGTTGCCGATTTGCTTCGTTCGCGGCGAGTCTCGCCGGACTTCTGGCCGCCGCGCTTACCGGCCTCGGCGCGAAGCTCCCGCTTCCGGTTGAGTTCGCCGGTGCTCGGCTGATGCTCGAGCCAGTCATGCATGACTGCGGCGTCGTCGTCGAGGTGCACGAGGCCGGCATCGACCAACTCGGCGCGGGGCTTGGCCTTCCATCGCTTCCGCCACGTCGACATTGGGATCCGGCCGTCGTTTCCGGTGCGCCTGCACAGACACCACGCCTCGACCAGCGCGCGAAAAGCGCTGTCTGACAGCGGGTCCACCTTGGGATGCTCGGGCATACCGGCGTGGAAGCGGAACCAATCACGCGGGTCTAGCATCTTTGCCACTAAGGCACCTCCTCGGCGGGGAACATCGGGTAGTGCGAGGCCTCCAGGGCGGCGCGTTCGGCCGCCTCCTGTGCCTCACGAGCCGCGCGGCGGGCCTCGGCCGGGGTGGTCTTCTCGGTGCACCGGTCGGCGAGGCGCGCCTCGCCGCTCTCGGTGCGGCCGTCGACCCATTCGGCCGGTGTCTGGCCGATCACGGCCAGCGTGATGAGCGGGCACGGGTTGAACTCGTCGTCGTCGTTGACGCAGCGCCGGGCCTCGACGCCGCCGCCGCGGCAGACGTTGTAGAACCAGATCTCGGAATCGGTCGAGTTCGAGAACGGCGCGCCGACGAGCGCCGTGTCGTAGTACTCGTCGGCCGACTTCACGGGGTGATACCGAGCTTCTCGAGCAGGCCGGATAGGCCGTCCGCCGAGACGAGCACGTCACGCGTGCCGCCGCCGACCTTGGTCGGCCCGACGATGCCGTCCTCTTCCATGCGTTCGATCAGCGCCCGTGCTCGCGCATACCCGATGCCGAGGCGGCGCTGCACCATGGATGCCGAGCCGAATTGCGTGGTCACCACGAGCTCGACGGCGTGGCGGTACCGCTCCTGGTCGGCGACGTCGCCCTGTTCGACCTTGCCCGCGGCAAGAATGTCGGGCAGACGCTCCGACCACGAACGCGCATGCTCCCTGGCGCGCTTGATGTCGTCCTCGTCGAGCTTGCGCGACAACATGAGACCGAGGAACGACTCACCACACCGAATGAGCACCATGCGCTCGCCGCGCGCCTCGACGCTGACGAGCGACTCGTAGGTGGTAGCCGCGGTTTTGAACCGGGCGAGCTTCTCACCGCTCACGGACATATCGAGCAGTAAGGCGGCCTGTCCGTCGTGCGCGAGGGCGATGGTGCCCGCGACGACGCCGAGCACGTCGCCGGTCGGCAGGCGTGGAATGCGCAGAGACCGGCCGTCTATGCCCATGTCCATGCCCGAGCAGTCGGTCACGGTCAGGCGCTCGGCGTCGATATCGAGGCGCAGTCGGTACTCGGGGTCTCCCTGGTCGGCTTTGCCTGCCTTGAACACGGTGAGCAGCTTTTTCGCGTCCTCGGGCAGCAACTCGACGACGCACGGCTCGTGCGCGGCGTCTTCCCAAATCGACACGATCGCGAGTGCCATGGTGATGCGGTCTGTCGCGGAAACGGTGACGTGCTCACGGTCGACAGTGAGCCGAACCCGGCTGTACTCCGGCAGGTCTTTGTCTTTGCCCGCGTGCGGAAGTACCGCAGTTAGCGCCTGGCGTAGGTCGGCGGTGCCGACCGTGATCGTGGTTGATGTCATGGGCGGCCGTTCGTGGGGTGGGTTAGGTTGCGCCAGTTCGCTGGCGTGACGAGACGTGCTTGCCGAGCGAATGCGCATAGCTGGCAACGGCATTCGAGATCGCGGCGATGCTCGCCGTTCTCGAACACTTGGGTCGGGTGTCCGTCGATCAGGGCGGTGAGCAGATCGCGCAGATGCCAATACTCGGCGCGCAACTCGAACAGTTCCTCGGTGCGCTCGGCTTCACGGCAGTCGCACGCGAGCCGGTGCTCGGTGCACCGGTCGTATCGCGGATCGCTGGTGCTCGTCGGCGGCGAATGCGTGACGGCGACCGGTTGGCGCCGGAACCACACCAGCGGGCCGACAAGATCGCCCGGGCGCGCGATGTGCGGGGGAAATTCGCCGATCATTCGACGCTCACCGCCTCGGCAGGGTGCTCGACCGTCGGTTCTTCTGCCCGCAACTCGGCGGCGGCCCGTAGCAGCCGCTGTTTCTCCGCCTCCATCTGTCGCTCGATTTCGGCGGGATCGAAGGCGTTCTTGAGTCCTTCGAGGATGAACCCGTGCGCCTGTACTGCGATCGACGTGCCACGCAGGCACGCCAGAGCTTTCAGTGCCCAGTAGTCCTCTACGCGGGGCATGCGGAGGCTGAGTGTCATAGTCGCGTGGTCATCACGCACGGCCATTTACTCGCCCCCGTTCGGGTCGACGATCTCGCCGACATGAGCGCGCACATACGTTGCGGCGGAGGCCTGGTCGTCGATAGCGAGCAAGCCGTCCTCGCCGTCGGTGCCGAATGCGGCGATCACGTTGCCGACGCGCAGCTGCTCGACGAGTTCGCCGAGGCGGCCCTCGACGGCGAGCAAAGCGTTCGCGGTCGCGAGGCTGCCGAGGACGGCTTGATTCTGCTGCGCGGTCGCATGGTCGGCGGCCGACGCCAACGCTCCGGCCTCGCTGAGCAGGCGCGCGATATCGCTTGCGGTCTTGATGAGGTGCTCGGCGGCGGGTCGGCCGAGTGGAACGGCGTTGTCGCTCACTGGTCAGTCCTCCCCGCAATAGCAGTCGCCGTCATGCCCGCCGCAGCCGCGACATACGTCGTTCGCCTCGGCGTATGTCATTTCGGCGCAATAGCATTCGCCCTCTGGGCATCCGCGTCGGCAGCTCACTGGCCCGCTCCGTCCGCGTCGAGCGCGGTCTGCGCGCTCGCCCTCGCGGCGTCCTTGGCCTGTTCGGTGCGCAGGTAGACGGTCAGGTCGACGGCGATGTCGGCGGCGAGGTCGCCCCAGTCGCCGAGGTCGGGCGCGGCGTTGTCGCGAATCCAGTCGAGTTGCTTACCCTCGGCGTGGACGTTGTCGACCTCGAGCGCGCGGCGCAGTGCGGCGACCTGCTCGGGGTCGGCGAGCGCGGTGAGTCGTTCGGTGATCGCGCGCGCCTCGAAGCCGTGCAGATCCTTCGCTGAGCCGATCTTGCGGCCGGTCTCCTTGGTCAGGTAAGCGCGTTTCGCTGCCGGGGCCTTGTGGCCGTGACGTTCGAGTTGATCCGACAGCGCCCGCTGTTCAGCAGTGGTCGCCATCTCGCTGGCCGGTTCGGGCGAGGCCTGCGCCGAGTCCTCCACCTGCGCGGTGTCCGGTTTTTCGCCCTCTTCCGAGGTCGTCTCGGCGTCGACGGGTTCCTCGTCGGTGGCGGGCGGCTGCCATTGCTGCACGACGGGACCGGCCGCCGGGGCGGCGTCCGCCGTCGGCAGGGGTGTCGGGGTGACGCGCTCGGAGGTGGCGCGCACCGGTTCGGGCTCGCTGGCCTCGGCGTCTTCCATGTCCTCGACGAAGGCGAGGCCGAGCAGGATGTGCGGGGCGAGGCGGCGGCAGACGGTGGACGCGGCCTTGGCGTAAAGCATTTCCTCGGGCTGCGTGATGTACTTCTCGTTACCGATCAGCTTCTCGTACGGGCCGTCCTGGCCTTTGAACTTCTTCGTCTTGTACTTGCCGGTCTCCGGGTCGATCGTGGGCACGAACCCGGCCTGCGTAGCGCGGGCGATCGTCCATGTCGAGGTCTCGGTCTCTTTGCCGCTGGGCGACCACGCTTGCAGGGTGACCTTGTCGGGGCCGGTCTCCTGGGTCTGGAATCGGTAGCCCTTGGCCTTCAGCAGCGCGACCATGGTCTTGGCGTAGATCGCGGGCATGCCGTGGACGGAAAAGATGTTCTGGAGCGCCTGGAGCGGGTGCAGGCCGAGTTCGGTGCCGTGCAGGATCGCGACCGCGGCGTCGCCCGGCTTGTTCTGGTAGATCTTCGGAACCAGCGACGTCCGGCAGACATCCTGCGCGAACTTCAGCGACTTGGCGAGCATGTCCGCGTAGCGGTTGAGCGTGTCGAACGGGTCGACGGTCGTCAGCGCGTTGGATATGAACTCGGTGTCGTCGATGGTGGCGACTTCGGTGGTGGTCATGAAACCCATTCCTCCTGGCGGTATGTCTTTTCGGGCAGATCGATGTGATGGATGCCGTCGGCGTGCGACGGCCATATGTCGGTGAGCACGCACGAGGCGTAGCGCTCGAGCGCGCGGCGGATGTCGCGCTCGCCGAGGTCGACGGCGCGGCGCGGAAGGTCGACGACGAACACCTCGTATGGCGGGGCGTTGCAGACGACGATGAACACGAACTCGATCTCGATTCCGAGTAGCGCGAACACGAATTCGTAGAACGCCTGCTGCCGGTGGTAGCCGTATTTCGCGACCGACCACAGGAATCCGTCCGGGCCCGATTCAGAGGTGGTCTTGAGGTCGTCGACGAGCGCGGCATGCGAATCCCGCAGGCGCACATAGTCGCCGCGTGCTCGCAGCATCACCCCGGTTTCCGGGTCGCGGGCATATGCCGACAACTCCGGTATGCCACCCGTGAGCAGCCGTGAGGCGGATTCGTGGGCGCGCACGTTCGCCGCGGCGGTGTGCGCGGCCTCGAAGTCGAGGGGTCGCATCGGTACGTCACCGGCGGCGCGGATCTCGGCGACCCGCGCCTTGGCGACGTTCGTATTCCACTTCTGGTGGCCGGTGTCGACCAGCGTCGCGCCGGTGCCGAGCACGAGAGTGTGCACAGCGGTGCCGAATTCCATTTCCTCGCTGGGAGGTTTTGGGTTTTCGCGCTCCCAGCGCCACCGGTGCGGGGTCACCTGCAGTAGGCGGCGCGCGCCCGAGGACGATATGCCCGGGCCGCCGTGATAGACCGCCTCGGGCACGCCCGCGTAAAGGCCCGGCTCGATCGGCGCGGTCATCGCGGCGCCGCCAACGAATCGGGCTGCACGGCAAGCAGCCGCTCAGCGGATTCGCGCTTCATGTAGGTGTTGCGGCGAACCATCGTGGATTGGACGATGCTGCGCGACAGACCGGCGCGTGTCGCGATCTCCTTGTGAATCCAGCCGGTTTCACGGACTAACCACTTGAGGTGGTCGTGTACCGGTTCCACCAGCACGAGCCCCTGCACACAGGCCATGCACCGGGGAGCCGAGCCGACTCGGTTGGTCTGGAATTCTTCGCCGCATTGGGTACACACGACCGGGCGAGCCTTGCGGCGAACCCGTGTGGTCGGGCGGCCAAGGAACTCTTGGAGGTCTTTCCAGCCCGCGGTTTTGGTGGTGTCGAATCCGGCGTGGATGCCGCAGCGTGCGCCGCTACGGTCTGCGTCATCGCCGCACTCCCACCGCACTTCGCAGCGTTGCACGCAGATGCGTTTCGCCTCGGCGGACTCGGTCGTTTCCTTGCGCGTCGTCGGGAACCACATATCAGGGTTCGGGTGGTTCTTGCACGCAGCCCGGTTGCGCCAGTTGTCATCTGCGTTGTGCTGCACGCAGCATCGCCCCCTTGGTGAGTGGCAAGGGTTTCGGTGGCACGGGAACCGACAGCAACGCCTCAGCGGTGGCGGCGGTGACGTGCTTGCGTTTCGAGCGTTTCGGCAGCGAATACATGACGCTGTTGAACGTCGAAAACGACAGACCGGCCGCCGCGGCAATAGCCCGATTGGGCATGTTGGCTTTCTGCAGCGCGCGGACGTGTTCGCGAACCTGCTCGACGGGCACGGTGCCCCGGTCGCCGCGCGCCATCACGCCACCCCGTTCGCGGCGTCGGCGGGGCGGGCGGGCCGGTCTTCGTCGTGCGGGTAGATTCCCGCGCCGACGATGTCGAGGCGACCGGTGCCGAGGCATTCCTCGCACCAATCGGCACCGGTGCTGTCGCCGGATCCGCCGCAGGCATCGCAGGTGATGACGATCGGGGCGGGTTCTGCGTCGTCGTACTCGTCGATTGTTTCGCCGAGGTCGGCGTCGACTGGTGTCATGGCATCGCTCATCGGCTGCTCGCCTCCCGGGCGACCGCGAGGCGGGTCAAGGCCTCGGCCAGCAACGCCGACTGCAGGTGCGCGGGGTAATGCGTCTGGAGGTAGCCGACGAGGGTGAGCATGTGATCCTGTGAGTCGATCGCATGCCCGCACGGGCACCCTTCTGCGGCCTGTGCGAGGCCGTCGATCAGGCCGTCGACCGTGTCGCGGACCTGGGCGTGCGCCTGGTCGAACTCGGCCGTCATCATGGGATCGGTCACCGGCTGCTCACCTCCCGTGTCGCGGGAGCTCCGGCGAACATCTGGTCGGCGATGTAGGCGGCGAGGTCGCGAACCTGCCAGTGATGCAGGCTCAGCCCGAGCATCCATTGCCCTCGGTACACAGCCCCGGTGAGTTCGGTCCATATGCCCGGGTCGACTTGCGAGGGCGGCGGCCCGTATGGCTGCAAGCGCTCGTTCTCCTCATGCAGCACGTCGGCGGTGATGGCGCTCATTGGCTGCTCGCTTCCCGTGCGAACGGGCGATGACCGATGCGGTCCCATGCGCTCGTTTCGCTGGACAGCCAGCGGCCATACGCGGCGGCGGTGTCCTGTTCGGCCGAAAGCGCGATGCCGCTGAGGGTCTCGTCGATCTCGTTAGGCTCGGATGCGTGAATGCTCACCGGCGCACCACTTCTCGCGTGCCGAGTGCGGCGAGCAGCTGACCGAGCGTTTCGTATTGGCCGAGCCAACGCAGGTCCTCGGCGAGTTCCTCGAGTCGTCCGATCGCGTCGGCCAGCAGCAGCCGATCGGCGCATTGGCGGGCGTGGTAGGTGCCGAAGTCGAGCGTGCCCCACCATGCCGGGCGTGGGCCGTCGTCGTCGTGCAGGTATTCGATCAGGCTCATCGGTTCACCTGCCCGAAATGGGCGTGGGCCCATGCATCGGTGGTGACCCATTCGTCGGGTTGATCCGGCGCTAATGGTTCCGCGACGACGGTCATCGGAACGGTTGCCACCATGGCGCTTTCGGCGCGAGATGTGATGGCTGAGACGGTGGTCCGTTGCGATCCGGCGGGGTGAGTGCGGTTGTTTGCGTGCTTGCCCATCGGTAGGCTTCCTCTCGATTTCGGGTACGTGGGATGGCGTCCCGCCGGTGTTGCAGACCGGCGGGACGTCGCACGTCAGGGGTTTGTCGGGGTGGGGGAATTGAGGTAGTCGTCGATATCGGCGGCCATCTTGCGCAGCAGGCGCATGATCTGCTCGGGCGCAATGGGATCCGCGGTCTCAAAAAGGACGAGCGTGCCCTCGGCCGAGTCGGGATCGCCGGGAGCGCGCGTGATCACGACGAGCGCATCCGCGCCATGGATCGCCCGGGCGACCTCGTCGGTATCGTCGGCCGCCATGTCTTACCGCCGCTCGATCGGCAGTGCGGTGATCAGTGCCGCCAGTGCGCAGCCGACCACGATCGCAGCGCAGCAGACGAGTAGGCCTGTCAGCGCCGTCAGGAATTGCGCGGGGGTGATCCAGCCGTTGATGTAGAGCACCCATGCGGCGGCGAGCAGCGCCACGAACGGCACGCAACCGACGCCCGCGGCTGAGGCGGCGCACGCGATGGTCTGGCGTATGCGGCTCACGGGCCCACCGACATCAGGATGACCGCGAGCAGCGGCACGATGGCCATGATCAGCAGCACCCGGGCGATGTCGAGTAGCAGCAGCCGCGTTTCAAGGTCGACATGCGGGATGTGGTGCGGGATATGCAGACTCATCACGCCGCACCGGCCTTGCGCTCGAGCACCTTGTAACGAGCGTCGCGGGAGTTCTGACGGCGCTGCTCGTGCTTTTGGTGTTTGTACTCGAGATACGCCCTCTCGGCGGCGAGTTCCTCGCCGGTCATGTCGGCTGCGGGTCGCGACTGGCGAGCAGCGTCGGCGGTAGGTGTGTCCGCTCCGTGTTCGAGGTAGTGCAGCACGCGGGCGGCGTCGGTGTACGGCTCACCGGTCAGCTGTTGACGGCGCTTCAGGGTCGCGTGCGCCTTATCGAACGCGACATCGTCGAGCGCAGTGTCCTGCTTGGTTCGGCGGATCGCCGCGAGCCGGGCGAGTTCGCGATCGGCGGTCGCGTTGACCTGGGCGGCGGCCTTGGACACGATGCCGCGCTCGCGGTTGGTCTCCTCGCGTTTCGCGATCACGCGCTCGATCTCGGCCGCGGAACTGAATCCGAATGCGCGAGCGATCATCTCGGCGTCGTGCGTGGAGACCGGCGCGCCGTTCTGGT
>NZ_BDBY01000078.1 GCF_001613225.1 Nocardia pseudovaccinii NBRC 100343 | reverse complement strand
TGTCGACCGAGACGCCGAGAACAGCGGCGGCGGCACCAGTAGTTAGCAGGTCCAAGTCTTCATGGGTAAAACCAGTATGCTGGGTTTGCATAGGGACGAGTGCAGCATACTGGGAGTTATCAAGTCAACTGGTCTGTATCCCAAAATGATTACGAATCCCTGATTGCCTGGGTTTGCGTAGGGATGCGATACTTTGCCTATGGCAGTCACCGCGAACCGCGTAGACGGTGCGAAGTTGATCCCTGAATGGGATTTCGCAGACAGAATCAGGAAGGTCCGCACGATCGCGGGCATGGATCAAAAGGCGTTCGCCGAGGCGCTCGACGTCACTGCGGGCTCTTACGCCGGATGGGAGGCGGGCCGATCCAAGCCGCGCGACCCGGTTTCGATCGCCAAGCGGATGGAACTTCTCACGAGCGTCCCGGCGACTTGGGTCCTCGGATTACACGAAGAAACCCCCCGTCCGAACGATCCGAACGAGGGGCCTTCTGATGTTGTGCGCCCGAAGGGATTCGAACCCCTAACCTTCTGATCCGTAGTCAGATGCTCTATCCGTTGAGCTACGGGCGCATGCCTGTGTTCAGTTGTAAAGCCCCGGCGAACCGGGGTGTGGCGGAGGCGAGAGGATTTGAACCTCCGGTCCCCGTGAAGGGACAACTCATTAGCAGTGAGTCCCATTCGGCCGCTCTGGCACGCCTCCTGGAGCCTTCTCTTCGAGGGCACCGGTCCTTTCGAACCGCCGAACAGGAAGGTTACAGTAGCCGACGTCCAGATCGCAAAACGCCAGGTAATCACCGAAGATTGCTGTCGAACCAGTCGAAAATCCGGGTCTGGGAATCGATGAGATCGAAGTCTTCCTCACCGCCGGGTCGGTCGGCTCGGTGGTGCAGCCCCGGATAGGTCACCACGAGGCTGGCGACCGCGGCGCGGGCGGTGGCGTCCCGGAGTTGGTCCACCTGGGTGGGTGGGGTGTCCGGGTCGTCGGCGCCGAAGAGTCCGAGCCAAGGCGCCTGCAGATCGGGGGCCGCGCGGATGAGGGCATCGGCCTCGTCGGTGAGCGGTTCGATGATGCCGGATGCGGCGACACTGACCGCGGCGCCGACGGGGCGATTGGTCGCCACCAGGAAGGCCGCGGTGCCCGCGTGGTCGAAGCCGAGCACGCCGATGCAGTCCGGGAAGACGCCGCGGCGGGTGAGCCAGTCGAAGCAGGCGTCGAAATCGTCGAAGAGCTCGTCGCCGAAAACCTCCTGCGCGGGCTCGCCGTCTATGCGATGGAACAGATTGGGCGCTACCACCGTCCAGCCCTCGGTCGCCAGGGCTTTCATGAGTTCCAGCAATGTCCCGGTGAACTCCCGGGCCTCGTGCAGCACCACGATGCCGCCGCGCGCATTGCCCTCCGGCTCGGCCACGGTGATGGGCACTTGGGCGCTGGCGGTCCGAATCCGATCGTCGGTCGATGGTTGTGGGTCCGAACCGGAAATGATGTCGTCGCGACTACGTAGCGGCGCAATATCGTCGTAAATGCCCGACATGAAACAAGGGTAGGTGGATCTGCTGATCTTCGCGAGAAATTGCATGTGAGCGGCCCTGGCGCCCAGATTTTCCTGGACCCGGCATATGGTTGAACGGTGACAGCGCACATCCGGCCGGACCTCGATTCGATCCCGGCGTACGTCCCCGGCCGCAATCATCCGGGCGCGGTCAAGCTCGCCAGCAACGAGACCACCTTCGGTCCGCTTCCCTCCGCCGCGAAGGCCATCGCCGAGGCCGCGGAATTGGCGAACCGCTACCCGGATAATCAGGTCACCGAGCTGCGCGCGGCCATTGCGGACTTCCTCGGCGTCTCCTCGGCGAACGTCGCGGTCGGCTGCGGCAGCGTCGCGCTGTGCCAGGAGCTGGTGCAGATCACCTGCGACGCACCGACCGACGAGGTGCTGTTCGCCTGGCGATCCTTCGAGGCGTATCCGATCGTCACCCAGGTCGGCAATGCGACCGCCGTGCAGGTGCCGCTCACGCGAGAGCATGTGCACGATCTGGATGCGATGGCCGCCGCGGTGACCGAGCGCACCAAGCTGATCTTCGTCTGCAATCCGAACAACCCGACCGGTACCGCGGTCGGTGAGGCCGAGTTGGTCCGCTTCCTGGACGCGATCCCCGAGCACGTGCTGATCGTGCTCGACGAGGCCTATTTCGAATACATGCGGCTCACCCCCGAGCAGCGTCCGAACGGTGTCGAGTTGGGCCGCAATCGGCCCAATGTCGTTGTGCTGCGGACCTTCTCCAAGGCGTACGGTCTGGCGGGGCTGCGCGCGGGTTATGCGGTCGGCGATCCGGCGGTGATCACCGCGCTGCTGAAGGTGCACATCCCGTTCAGTGTGAACCGGGTCGCGCAGGCGGCCGCGATCGCGTCGCTGGAGGCGCGGCACGAGCTACTCGACCGCACCGGCAATCTCGTCGTCGAACGCGATCGGGTGCGCGACGCACTGCTGGCCGCGGGCTACCAGGTGCCGCCGAGCGAGTCGAACTTCCTGTGGCTGCCGCTGGGCGAGCGGAGCGCCGAATACGGTGAGGTGAGCGCGGAGGCGGGGGTGCTGCTGCGGCCGTACGGCACCGACGGTGTGCGGGTGACCACCGGTGATCCGCACGAGAACGAGCAGTTCCTGCGGTTCGCGACCGATCCGGATGTGTTGGCGCGCTTCGGAATCGGCTAAACGCCCAACGCCCGGGAGATCGTGGGCCACGACAGGCCCAACTCGTCGGCCCAGTACGGCCACGAATGCGTGCCGGTCGCCCGGAAGTTCGCGGTGACCGGAATCCCGAGCGCGGTGAGCCGATCGGCCAGCCTGCGTGTGCACATATTGGTCGCGGCCTCCAGCGGACCGCCGAATCCGATGGTGCTGACCAGATCCGGGTTGTTCGGGGTGTCGTATTTGCCGGGCAGTCCGCTGCCGACCGACAGGTAGATCGCCTTGCCGCGCAACGCTTCCGCGTGCAGCAGAACGTCGTGGTCGAGCCAGGCGGAATCGTGCTGATCGCCGAACATGTTGTCCGGTCCGCCGCGGTAGGTCGCGACCACCGCACGGGCCTGCGCCTGTCCGAGATCGGTGCCCATGGAGAAGCATCCGCTGTGCGCGGCCACCGCCGTGTACAGCTTCGGCTGGCGGAAGGCCAGCATCATCGCGGCCTCGGCGCCCATGGACACGCCCATGACGGCATTGCGTCCGTTGCCGTTGAACTTCGCATCGATCAGCGGCGGCAGTTCCTTCGTCAGGAAGGTTTCCCACATATTGGTGCCGAGCACCGGATCGGAGCGCTGCCAGTCGGTGTAGAAGCTGGCCGGTCCGCCGACCGTCAGCACCACGTTCACGTCTTTGTCTTCGAAGAATTTGTCCGCGTGCCCGAGTTCGGTCCAGTTGTTGCTCTCCGCCTCGGCACTGCGCCCGTCGAGCATGTAGACGGTCGGCCGCGGATGGTTCTGCTCGCGCGGCAGCAGCACCTGCACCTCGACGGCGCGACTCATCGCGGGTGAATTCACCCACACTCGCAGCCACCGGTCGTTGATGGGCACGATCCGATCGATCGAAGCCTGCTCGACACCGGGGACGGTCGGCTCCGCAGGGGAGGGACCATCCGCTGAGCCGGTATTCGGGCGGGGCTGGTCGCCCGGCGCTGCCAGCACCGGGGGTGGACCGAACACCGCCGCACCGGCAATCAGTGCGACGCCGACTATGGCGCTGGAGACCCAACGCCGCACCTCGCGCCGAGACAGCATGGCGCCCATCCTGCCAGAAATGCGAAAGTAGGCGCGCCAGCGATAAACATGCCGGTTGGTATGTGAGATGAGGCACTCGAACTGGTTACTTCGCGGCAAGGTCACCCTGCCAGCGGCGTTCCACTCCGGCGAAGCGCCATATCGCCGCCGCGACCACCCAGGTCGCCACGAACAGACCCGCCACGATGTAGCCGAGATCACCCAGATCCAGATTCCCGATCCACGCGACGATTCCGGATTCGACTTCGAGCCGTTCGGCGAAGATCGACACGATCTCCTGCCCACCGATCATCAGTGCGACCGCCACCGACAGTCCGGTGATCACCAGGTTGTAGTAGATCTTGCGGACCGGTTCGGCGAAGGCCCAGTCGTAGGCGTAGCTCATGAATGAGCCGTCGAGCGAATCGAACAGCGCCATACCCGCCGAAAACAGCACGGGCAGTACGAGAATCGAATACCAAGGCAGCCCCGTCGCGGCCGCGCCGCCCGCGATCACCAGCAGACCGACCTCGGTCACCGTGTCGAAGCCGAGTCCGAACAACAGCCCGACCGGAAACATCTGCCACGGCTTCTCGACCAGCCGCACCACCGGCGCGAGCACCCGGTTCAACAGGCCCCGGCTGTCCAACTCGCGCTCGAGCTGCGCCTCGTCGAACTCGCCCTGCCGCATCCGTCGGAAGACGCGCCAAATGCCGAGTAGCGAAGCCAGATTCAGCAGGCCGATGACGATCAGGAAGGCGCCCGAAATGCTGGTGCCCCACAGCCCGGTCCACCGTTGCAGGCCCGAATCCTGGTTCTCCAGATTCGCCGCCAGTGCCCGCACCCCGAACGCCAGCAGCGCGACCAGGATGAACACCACGCTGGAATGGCCGAGGGCGAACCAGAAACCGACCGTCTGCACCCTGTGCTTGCCGTTCTCCGCCACCAACTTCCGGGTGGTGTTGTCGATCGCGGCAATGTGGTCGGCGTCGAAGGCGTGCCGCATGCCGAGGGTGTATGCGGTGACGCCGAGGCCGACTCCGAAGACCGCGCCCTGCACCATGTGATGTCCCGGCGCCACGAATAGCAGCAGAGTCCCCCAGCCGATGACATGCAGCGCCAGCACGGTCACCGCCATACCGACAACGCTGCGCACGAGCCAATCCTCACTGCTGGATGAACCGTTCGTATAACGATACTGCGAGCGCAACATACAGGTCGGTCGGGTTGAGGTCGATCGGCAAACAGTTGCCAGTGTCCGGCAGATTCCGAACAGGCATTACGTCGAATTCGGGCACACGGCCAGCACACCGGTCTTAGGCTGCTGTGCGGGCGTTTTCAGGCGTCGATTGGGACGAGCATGATCGTGGACAGCAAACGGCAGCAACCAGGTCATGATGTTGCGCGCGCGATCGGCAACCCGACAGCCTGTGCGGCTCCGCTTCCGAAACCGTCTGCCGTATCTCGGTTCCCCGCAACGCGGAGGCTACCGCGCGGACCTCCGGCGTAGCCCGGTGTCAGCTGCGCTCCGCGCGCGAAATTCTCTGCTCGATCAATGCCTGTCTGTTTAGCCGCAGTACCTGATGCCCGACCGGAGAAAACCGTGAATCAAGCGTTGCCCGTCCTGTCGCTCGAAAGCTCCGCTGACACAAAACCTTTCGGCCTCGATCTGAAAAGGCGAATGCGGGAGTGCGATGAGTTCTTCCGATTGCCCGAACTCGCGCATCTATCCACGAATCGCCGCCGAACCGCTTTGGAGCAACTCCAACAAACCGGCAGCTACGTGCAGACCGCCGAGGAGATCCTGATCGGCGCCAAGCTCGCGTGGCGCAACCACGCTCGCTGCGTGGGGCGAAAACACTGGCGATCACTGAAATTGCTCGACGCGCGGCGGGTGCGCTCGGCCCGCGATCTGGCCGAGGTGTGCTGGCAGCACCTGCATATGGCGACCAACGGCGGCGCCATCCAATCAATGATCACCGTCGGACCACCGCGCCAGGCCGACGGCCGCGAATTCCGCATCGTCAGCCCACAACTCATCCGCTACGCCGGTTATCGCAACGGTGACGGCACCGTCACCGGCGATCCGGCCAATATCGCGATCACCGAATTCGCCATGAAGCTCGGCTGGCGCGGCGCGGGCACGCCCTTCGACATCCTGCCGGTGCTCATCAGCACTCCGGACGAGCCGATCCGCTGGTTCGACATCCCGCCCGAACTGGCCCGCGAGGTCGAACTCGAACATCCCGAATTCGATTGGTTCGCGGGACTGGGTCTGAAATGGCATGCGCTGCCTGCGGTTTCGAATATGAATCTGGAGATCGGCGGCATCACCTACCCGTTCGCACCGTTCAACGGTTGGTATATGGGCGCCGAAATCGGCGCACGCAATCTCAGTGACACCACCCGGTACAACATGTTGCCGCTCATTGCCGAAATGATGTGCCTGGATACCAGATACGAGCGTTCACTGTGGCGCGACCAGGCCCTGGTCGAATTGAATCGTGCTGTGCTGTACAGCTTTCGGAAGGCCGGGGTGTATATCGTCGACCATCACACGGTCGCCAAGCAGTTCTGCGACCACGTCGATCGGGAGCAGGCCGCGGGCCGCAAATGCCCGACCGACTGGAGCTGGGTCAATCCGCCGATTTCGTCGGGCGTGACCCCGACCTTCCACCGCTACTACGACGAACCCGAGCCGGATCTGCGCCCGAATTTCGTGCGGCGGGACTTCGGCGGGGAAGGTGAAATCTGATCTTCGTTCGGCAGCGGCAGTGCGGTCGATGGGCAAGAATGGGGCCATGGCACGGCGTTCCATGGGCTCGAAATGGGAAGAATTCGGCGCGCATCTCGAAGGTGCGACGGGACGGCTGCCGGTCGAGGTGCGGCGGTCGATTCGGGCGCGGTCCTCGGGTGCAGAAGGTGCGGCCGGGGTCCCCGATGATCTCGCCGATTTCGCCGAGCTGGTCGCCGAACGTTCGTATCGGCTCACCGAGCAGAACATCACGACGCTGGTCGAGGCGGGACGCAGTGACGACGAGATCTTCGAGGCGGCCGTGGTCGCGGCCTACGGCGCCGCCGACCGACGGCTGCGCGCCGCCCGCCGCTCCTGGGAGGGGCGCTGAAAATGTGGCTCGACGCAGTCGAATCCGGTCAAGAACTTCCGGCCCGAATCATGTTCGCGACCATGCAGCGGTTGGGTCGCACCGAGGTTCCCGCGGTCATGAAGGTCATCTGCTACCGGCACCGCTATTTCGGCACCCCGCTTTCCGACCTCATCCAGGACGTCATGCGCGGTGAATCCTTCTGGACCGTCGCCGAACGCGAAATCTTCGCAACCAGGACCTCCCAGTCCAATGAATGCCCTTTCTGCGACTCCGCCCACCGGGGTATCGCGGGCGCTTATATAGCCTCGGACCTGGTCGACGAAGCCCTGGCCGACGGCGACAACTCGCCCCTGCGCCCCGAAGCTCGCGCCATGCTCGAATTCGTCGGCAAAATGGTCCGCGATCCCGACGGCCTCACCCCGGGCGACGCCGACAAAGTCCGTGCGGCTGGCGTCACCGCCGATGCGTTCGACGAAGCCGTCTGGGTGGCAACCCTTTTCAACGTCATCAACCGCGTAATGAATACCGTGGGCGCCGAGGCGCTCGAAGCCGACGAAGCCCAAATCGGCGCACGCTTCATCAAAGCCTTCGGTTACCGAACCCCGCCGCCCGTCCGCTACCTTTCCCGGGGCGCTTGAGTTCTGCTGCTTGCGGAGGTGTTCTCGGGAAGCGGCGGAGTCGGCCTTCTAGTGCCTGTCCAGATAGGTTGCCGCGCCATCAGGTCCGGCTCGCTCGCCGAGCGCAGTCGAAACGCTGCACGACACGCCCCGCGGCACCGCCATACCACTGCGCTCGACGGATCTCGACTACCTCAGGAGCTAGCTGGACGCGGCACTAGCTGAGCGTTGCTGCGTGCTCGAGATGGGGCTGCCGCGAGTTTCGACGGGCCGCATAAACAAACTGGCCCATATCGAGTCACGACTTGCGCACCGCAGGCCGCCGCTGCGGCGATCGCGGGATCCGGTAGCTGCGGCACGATCCGTCGGTTCGCATCGACGGTCAGTCGGGCGGCCGCCTTGGATCGTGACGAAAGTCTGACGGTGTGGCCGGGTTGCGGCGAATTTCGTGGGCTTGGCTGCAGAATCAGGGCATGACCTCGGTAAACGATGGAATGGGTTGCGGGCGGGTTGGGCACAAGGACTCGGGGTGGTGGTGAAATGCGGGTATTGCTGACCGGGGCGGCGGGCTTTATCGGGACGCGTGTACATCGGGAGTTGGTGGGTGCGGGGCATGAGGTGGTGGCGATTGATGCGATGCTGCCCGCGGCGCACGGAGTCGGTGCGGTTGTTCCGGAGGACGTCCGGTTGGTCGACGTGCGGGATGCGGACGCGCTGGATTCGGTGTTGCGGGGGATCGATGTGGTTTGTCATCAGGCCGCGGTGGTGGGTGCGGGTGTGAGTGCGCAGGATGCGCCCGCTTATGCGAGTCATAACGACTTGGGGACCGCGGTTTTGCTGGCGGCGATGGACCGGGCCGGGTGTCGCCGGTTGGTGCTGGCCTCATCGATGGTGGTTTATGGGGAGGGGCGATATCGCGGGGCTCGGACCGTTGAGGTCGGGGTGCGCAGGCGCGGGGATCTCGAGCGCGGGATGTTCGAGCATCGGGATCCGGATTCGGATGAGGTTTTGAGTTGGGAGGCGGTGCCGGAGAATGCGCCGTTGCGGCCGCGGAGTCTTTATGCGGCGGCGAAAGTGGCGCAGGAGCATTACGCGTCCGCGTGGGCCGCGGTCACCGAATCCGCGGTCACCGCATTGCGCTACCACAATGTCTATGGCCCCGATATGCCAAGGGACACACCATATTCCGGAGTCGCCGCGATCTTCCGATCCGCGCTGGAGGCAGGTGAGCCGCCACAGGTTTTCGAAGACGGTGAGCAGGCACGGGATTTCGTGCATGTCAGTGATATCGCTGCGGCGAATCTCGCGGCGGTCGAATACGCGCATACCGGTTTCGTGCCGCTCAATATCGCCTCGGGACGTCCGATCACCATCGGCGCGGTAGCCACCACGTTGGCCGCGGCGCGCGGTGGTCCCGAACCGGTGATCACCGGACGCTATCGCCCCGGCGACGTGCGGCATATCGTCGCGAGCCCCGAACAGGCGCAACGCGTTCTGGGATTCACCGCACGGGTGGATCCGCACGACGGTCTTGCCGAATTCGCCTTCGCACCGCTGCGGGCGGTTGCCGGGGCGGGTGCACCGGTCGCGTAGTTCAGTTTCCGTTGAGCGGTAGCCGAACTTCGAAGCGGCAGCCCTGCTCTCGATTCTCGGCGCTGATATCGCCGTGGTGGGCTTCGACCAGACCCGCGGCGATCGCGAGACCCATACCGCTGCCGGAGGACACGCCGTCGGAGGCGACGGGGGAGCGCGCGGCGGTGCCGCGGTAGGCGACCTCGAAGATTCGTGGCAGATCGGCCTCGGAGATGCCAGGACCGGTGTCGTCGACGCGCGCCCAAGCCTCGCCGTTGGAGGTACCCGCGGAGATCGCTACCTCGCCGCCTGGTGGGGTGTGCGCGATCGCATTGGAGACCAGGTTGGTGAGCACGCGGCCGAGGGCTCGATCGCTCGCCGCGACAACGATTTCGGAGTCCGGCTGTTCCGCGCGCAGCAGGACTTCGGCGCGTTCGGCATTCGGTCGGTTGGCGGCCAATACCTCATCGATCAACTCGCGCAGATCGACCGGCTCCAATTCCAAACGCAACGCACCCGCATTGATCTTCGACATTTCGAACAGGTCATCGACCATCACCGACAGCCGATCGGTCTCGCGCACAATCTGTTCCGCGTAACGCGCCACATCGTCGGTGCCGGTGACCACGCCGTCGGAAAGTCCCTCGGCCATCGCACGGATACCGGCCAGCGGGGTCCGCAGGTCGTGGCTCACCCAGGCGACGAGTTCGCGGCGCGAGCGCTCCGCCATCCGCTCCTGCTCGCGGATCTGCTTCTCCCAGACGGTCTTTCGAGCCTGTTCTCGCCCGAGCAGCAGGGCGGCGGGCACGGTGACCGCCGCGACGACCGCGAGCACGACCGCCGTGCGCTCGAGTTCATCGGTGAACATCAACCCGCTGACCCCGATAATGCCCGCGAGCGTGGACAGCGTCGGGATCAGCACAAGCACGGCCATGCTCGCGGTCATGGAGCGATTGCTGGTGGCGCGCAGGATCGCCGCGCCGATGGCGACGATCGGAAGCGAACAGGCCAGCACGTAGCCGATCAATTGCAGTGTGTTCTCAGGCACTGGATTCTCCATTCCGGCCCCAGATGTAGCCGCGGCCCCATACCGTCTCGATCCGGTGCCGGTCACCGAGTTTCGCCCGCAGCCGTTTGATGTGCACGGTGACCGTGGACAGGTCGCCGAAGTCCCAGCCCCACACCTTGGCCAGCAGTTCCTCCCGGCTGAACACCTGGTGCGGGTGACGCAGCAGGAAGACGAGCAGATCGTATTCGCGCGCGGTCAGGTCGACCGGCCCGCCGTCCACCAGCGCCGATTGCGAATCCGGTCGCACCTCGATCGCGCCGTCGCGCAGTACCTCCGTGCTCGGCTGCCGTGTCGCCTGCGACCGCCGCAGCACCGAGGCGACCCGCAATGCGAGTTCGCGGGCGCTGAACGGTTTGGTGACGTAGTCGTCGGCACCCGCCTCCAGGCCGAGCACGCGATCGTCCTCGTCGCCGAGTGCGGTGAGCAGGATGATCGGGGTGTCCGGGCGTGGTCCGGAACGCACCGCGCGGCAGATCTCGATGCCGTCGGGGGCGGGCATCATCACGTCGAGGACGGCCAGTTCGACCGGGTCGCCGGTGGGTTCGGTGAGTTGTGCCATCGTCGAGACGCCGTCCGAGGTCTCCACGACGGTCAGTCCGTCGCGTTCGAGATAGCGCCGCACCACATCACGGACCAGTGGGTCGTCGTCGGCGATCAGAATGCTCATGGATTACCAATTCGTCAGGATCGTGTGGGCGAGTACGAGCGTGCCGAGCGCTTGCAGGAATAGCCAGACTCGGGCGGCGGACCGCGGCAGAAACGCGGTCGCGGCGAGCAGCCAGACGTCGAACGGCAGCCAGATGCGCTCGGTCTCCGCCTTGCTCAGGCCACTGAGGTCTGCCACCAATATCGCGCACAAGCCCGCAGCTACCAAGAGCCCGGTCGCATCGAATGGTCTGCGCAGCGCGCGTGGCAAACCGGCGGCGGTGGCCAGGCCGACCGCACAGACGGTGGCGGCGAGATTCGCCCAGACCCAGTACGCGTACGGACGTTCGGAGGCGATGCCCTGGTAGTACCGCTCGACCACCAGGTGATAGCCGTCCAGCCACCAGAAACCGGCCAGCGTGCAGGCAACCACGACGATCAGCGCACCGAATACGGCAGGTAGCAGCGGCCGGACGGTTCGGCCCGCGACCAGGACCACGACGGCGGGTAGCGCCATGACCACGAGGCCGTAGCTGAGGTAGATGCCGAGCCCGAAAAGCACACCGGAAGCGACCGCGACCCATGGCCGCCGGATCCCGATCGCCAGCAGCGCCACCGCCCATGCCGTGACACCCGCGAACATGGCGTCCGCCGAAACCGCGATCCATATCGCGGCGGGCGCTATCGTCAAGAACGGCAATGCCTTTCGGGCTCGATCCTCGGCGCCGAGCGCGCGCAGCGTGACCGCGACCGCGACGATCGCACTGGTCCCGATCAGCACACACGCCAGTCCCGCCCAACCGCTGCCGCGCAGGCCGATGCGATCGAGCAGGACGAAGAACAACAGCGCGCCGGGCGGATGCCCGGACACATGGGTCGTCCAGGAGTCCGGTTGGAAATCCAGGATGCGGCCGGAGAATCCGCGCAGCATGGCGGGGATATCGCGGACGCCGGGGACCTCGTACAGATATTCGTGACCGTCGGCGAGTCGTCCGGTGAATCCGCGCTGCCAGCCGTCGATCATGGCCAAGGCGAAGGCCCAGGCCAGAGCGGTCAGCCAAGATACCGCGAGCAGGCGTCGCCAGGGCAGCGACTCGGCTATCGCGGAACCGAAACCGATGACCAGAATCGCGATCGCGATGGCCGGTACCGAACCCCAGCCGACATGGGGCAACCAGTCGCCGAAGATGGGGGCCGAGCCCGCGTAGAGCTTGCTCCGCCAGTGTTCGCTGGCAATTCGCGGAATCAGGAATGCTGCCAGGGTGAGTGCGGCGGCGATGCCAGCTCCCAGATACTCGCCACCTATCCGGCCGCGTGGCCGTGTCGCGGCCTCCGTCACGTCATGCACGAACCTCACCATAGGGCCGCAGGGCCAGGAAAACCGGTGCTCGAGCGGTTCTGAATGCGGACGTCACTGTTTCGTCACCAGTTTTGCGGCCTTGATCCGGCCGGGCTGGCCTAGCGTCGAGCAGGTGACCGAGACCCTCCACAACCCGGGCGGCGTGACCGTTGTCATCCCGTGCCGAGACGAAGCTGAGGCGTTGCCAGGTGTGCTCGCGGCCATCCCGGCCGGGTTCCATGCGCTGGTCGTGGACAATGGCTCGACCGATGCGACGGCCGAGGTGGCCCGCCGGTGCGGCGCCGCTGTCGTATCCGAGGCGAGCCCCGGGTACGGGGCTGCGGTGCAAGCCGGGATCGCCTCGGCCAGAACGGATTTGATCGCCGTTCTCGACGGTGACGGATCGATGGATCCGAGGGAGTTGCCGCCGCTGGTCGAACTGGTGCGTGCCGGTGCCGATTTGGCGGTCGGACGGCGTAAGCCGGTGCGCCGGGGTGTGTGGCCGTGGCATGCGCGGCTCGGCAATCGAGTCATCGCCGGGCGACTGCGTCGCCGATACGGGCTACCCGTGCACGATATCGGTGCCATGCGGGTGGCCCGCCGGGCCGCTCTGCTTTCCCTCGGACCGCTGCACACCCGCTCCGGATATCCGCTGCAACTGCTGATCGGCGCCGCAGGGGCGGGGTGGCGTGTGGTCGAGCGCGATATCGCGTATCGGCCGCGGGCGGGTGGAGTTTCGAAGGTATCCGGATCGTGGCTCGGCACCGTGCGCGCCACTCGCGACTTCCTGGCGGTGCTGCGATGAATTACTTTCGACCGTCGCCCGTGGCCGCGACACTGCTCGTGCTGGCCAAGGCCCCGATTGCCGGTCTCGCCAAAACGCGTCTGACACCGCCGCTTTCGCCCCCCGATGCCGCCCGAGTCGCTGCGGCATCGCTGCTGGACACCTTGGAGTCGATGTCGCGGAGTCCGGTTGCGCACCATGTCGTCGCCTTCACCGGCGAGCTCGCGGATGCGGAGTGTGCGGATGAAGTAGCAAGGGCGCTGACCGATTTCGAGGTCATTCCGCAGCGTGGTGCGTCTTTCGGCGAACGCTTGGCCAACGCGCACGCCGATGCCGCGCGGTACGGTTTGCCGGTTGTGCAGATCGGCATGGACACACCGCAGATCGGCCCGGAGGTGCTGAGTTGGGCCGCCCGTGAGCTGGTATTGCGCGGTGACGCACTGCTCGGTCTCGCCGACGACGGCGGCTGGTGGGCACTCGGGCTGCCGACACCCCAGGCGGCGCGCACACTCGTCGACGTTCCCATGTCGACCGATCGAACCGGCGAGCTCACCCTGGAAGCCATGCGGAGCTGTGGACTTCGCATGCGCTCGCTGCCGCGCTACAACGATGTCGACACCTTCGCCGACGCACTGGAGGTGGCGCGCGAATCCGACGGGCGGTTCGCGCGGTTGATCCACCAGCTGCACCACACCCTGCTGGCACCTCGATGAGCGATATCTTCGATCTCGCGCTGGCTGGGGAGGACTGCTGGGTGCGCGATACGGACGGACGACGCCATCCCCTGCGCACCCGGCGCTGGCTGGGCTTCGACGCCGCCGACCGTCCGGCCGATGCCGCGCTGACCTGCTGTTGCGATGGACCGACGCTCGATCTGGGATGCGGTCCGGGACGGTTGGTCACGGCACTGCTGCAGCGCGGAGTCATCGCGTTGGGTGTCGATATATCGCCGATGGCCGTGGCTACCACCAGATTTCGTGGAGCGCCCGCATTGCGGCGCGACCTGTTCGGACCGCTGCCCGGCTCCGGCCGTTGGTCCTACGCGATCCTGGCGGATGGCAATATCGGGATCGGTGGCGATCCGGTCCGCTTGCTGACCCGCGCGGGCGAACTCCTCGCTCGCAATGGCATCGCCGTGGTCGAATTCGCCCGTCCCGGTGCGGGTGTGGTGTCGAATCCGATTCGGCTGGAGACGAGAGACCGAGTGGGGGAATGGTTTCCGTGGGCGCGGGTTGGGATCGATCGCGCGGAAGAGCTGGCTGCGGCGGCCGGGTTTCGCATGGTGACGGCGATGGAGGTGTCCGGTCGGCATATCGCCTGGTTGCGATCGGGCGGGCCCGCTTCGAGTACTCGGCGGGCGTTGTGATGAAGCGCGGCAGCTGGATGGAATCACCAGCGCGATTTCGTATGAATTTCCCGGCTACCGCGCGCCCACGGGTGACAACCGCACGCGGACCCGCGGTCGCGAGTCGCGTGGGGATCGCTCTGGGCAGCGCGATATTGCTGTGCTTCGGCACCGGTTTGCTCAGCCACTGGATTCAGCATCCACCGAGCTGGTTCTGGTGGCCCGCCCATCCTGTCTGGCTGTATCGGGTAACCCAGGGCGCGCATGTGATCTCGGGGGTCGCCGCGATCCCGCTGCTGCTGGTGAAGCTCTGGGCGGTGTACCCCAGACTGTTCCACCGCCCGATCATCGGTTCGGCTTTACGAATCCTCGAACGCGGCTCCATCGCGATCCTGGTCGGCGCGACGATCTTCCAGCTGTCGACCGGGCTCCTCAATATCGCCCAGTACTACCCGTGGAAGTTCTTCTTCCCCACCGCGCACTACGCCATGGCCTACGTCGCCGTCGGCGCACTGGCCGTGCATTTGTCCGTCAAACTTCCCGTCATCCGGGACGCGCTGCGACATCGGCTGCCCAAATCCCCGACCGAACCGCCCGCCGACACCGGTACGCGGCCGCACATCTCGCGACGTGCGGTGCTGACGGGTGCCGGTGTCGCTGCCGTCGCAGCGGGGTTGGCCGTTGCCGGGCAGACGATTCCGTTCCTGCGCTGGGCTGCCGTGCTCGCGCCGCGCAGTGGGCACGGGCCACAGGGCGTTCCGGTCAACCGATCGGCCGCGGCAGCCGGGGTTGGTGACCGGGCCCGCGATCCCGAGTACCGGTTGACGGTCGCCATCGGCGATCGGCAGCGCCAATTCACCAGGGACGAACTGCTTTCCCTGCCGCAGACTCAGGCCCGCTTGCCGATTGCCTGCGTCGAGGGCTGGAGCGCGGGAGCGGACTGGTCCGGGGTGCGCCTGCTGGATCTGCTGGCGGCGGTCGGCGACTATGCCGGTGGCGATATCCGCTTCCGCTCGCTCGAGCAAACCGGCATCTACGGGAGTTCGATTCTCCCGCAACGTCATGCGATCGACGACAGCACCCTGGTAGCCCTGACCATCAATGGCGAAACCCTCGACCTGGACCACGGCTACCCATGCCGTCTCATCGCGCCCAACCGGCCCGGCGTCCTGCAAACGAAATGGCTGTCCGAAATCGAGGTGTTGCCATGACCGCGGCCCGGATACTGCTCCTGCTCGTCGGCAGTTGGCTCGGCTGGTACGGCATCAGCGCGTTATTCGACCTACCCCCAACGGATCTCGATTCGATCGCGATCTGGTTCGCGGGCGGAATCCTGCTGCACGATGCGGTCTTCGCCCCGATCTGCGCCACTCTCGGGCTCACCGCTCGCCACCTGCTGCCACGCACTTGGTGGGCCGTCACCGCCTGCGGTGCCATCTGCTCGGTCGCGCTGGTACTGATCGCTCTCCCGGTCCTCGACCGTGGCGGCGGCATGCCGAGCAATCCCACCATCCTGGACCGCAACTATCCCGTCGGACTGGCAGTCGCCTTGATCCTCGTATGGTCGCTGGTCTTCCTCGCCCACTCGGTGGCCCGCCGGTCCCGCCGTGGACCTCGGGACGCTATTTCCATGAGGGAAGCGTCGGCAGCACGCCACTGAGATCTTTGCCTTCGGAACGGCCAAGGAGCCAGGCGAGCAGCGCAGCTGCGGGCCCGCTGACGGTGTGGTCCGCAGACCCGCTCCCGATGGTCGCGGTGAAACCAGTATCCGTGGCTCGCACCTCGAACGCGGCCGCCGGATCACCCTCAGCGGCAAACCCCTTCGTCAAATCAGCAGTAGCCCGCGGAAGCAGCCGAGCAACGAAATCCTCTGACCAGTCACCAGGTTGGTAACCGGCCGCCAAATCGACATGATGGATCTCCACCTCTTGCAGCCGCATCCAAATGACCTCGGTCGCCGGAATGGGCCGCCCCTGCCTGGTCCGGACGGTCGCCGTCCACGCCTCCTCGGGAGCGGACTGCGCAAGCGCCAGCCAGCGATTCGCCGCCGCTTCGTTATCGGCCAACTGCTCGGCGAGTGGCCTCGGTGCGCCCGCCTCGATATCGGCATCCCGGATGAACATGCTGGCGTACTGCGGTGTTTCGATCCCGGTCCGCGCCCAGAGCAGCAGATTGACCAGGCTGTCGGCATTGCGTGCGAGGTGCGCGAGCAGATGTCCCCGCGTCCACCCGGGCAGCAGCGAGGGCACGGTCATGTCATCGTCGAGCCCGCGGATGGTGTCGAGCAGGCGGTTCGTCGCCGCGGCGACGGTTTCGAGCGGAACGGTGGTCTCCGGCGCGTCGCTGGTCACCGAACCGACCTTAGCGACCCGAACCCGGAACCGTCGCACAAATCGCGTCCGCCTCGATCTCGACCAGCAGCGCGGGCGTGATCAGCGCCTTGATCTCGTACATCGACGCGGCCGGACGGATCTCGCCGAATACCTCGGAATGCGCCTTCGCGACCTCGGGCCAGCGAGCGATATCGGTGACGAAGATCCGCGTCCGAACGACATCGGCCAGGCTCGCACCCGCCTCGGTGAGCGCGGTGCCGATGCGGCGCAGTGCTTCTCGAGTCTGCTCGCCGATATCCTCGCCGCCGACAGCATTGCCACCGGGCAGCGATGCCGTGGTGCCGCTGACGGCGACCGTATCGCCGACGCGCACCGCTCGGGAGTAGCCGACGATATCCTCGAACTCCGACCCCGACGCGATATTCATCCGATCACCCATGGCGACAGCATGACTTGACGTCCTCCTCATGGCTAGTGCCGGGGGATTCCAACCTCGAGGGTTGGGGGTTCCTGCTTCACGGACCGCCCAACGGCGAGGTCTCCACAGGCTGTCACCGCCAGCCCGGCGGCGAGAATGTTCTTCGCCGCGTTCACGTCCGCGTTCTCACAGTGCCCGCAGCCGGTGCACCGGTAAACCGCTTGGCTCTCACGGCTGACCGGGTCCACACTGCGACAGCGAGAACACGCCTGTGACGTGTACGCAGCCGGTACCTTGACGATCTGTGTGCCCGTGTAGCGGGCGGCGTTGCGCAACGCCAACTCCAGCCGATGCCACCCCTTCGCCAGGATGGCCCGGTTCAACCCAGCCTTCTGCGCGACCCGCCGACCCGGTTCGGCAATCGTGCCTCTGGCGCTGGCAGTCATGGCACGCGTGTTCAGTTCTTCCAACACCACGGTGCCGTGCAGCGTGGCGAGCCGGTTGCCGACCTGAGCGGCGAAGTCGCGGCGGCGGTCGCGTTCGCGCCGCTTCAACACACGCAACGCAGCCAGCGTTCGTTTGCGGTTCGCGCCGATCTTCTTCTGGCGTGCCAGTTTCTGCTGGAGCTTGCGATACCGCTTCTGCTCACCGGCAGTGGTGAAGGCGCGATCGTACATTCCGCCGTCCGAGCACGCGACCGCGACCGCGACGCCGCGATCCACGCCGACCACGCTCGCACAAACGTGCTGGTCCGGGGTGACCTGGCCGTCCTCCACCAGCAACGAGATGTACCAATGGTTGCCGTCGCGGGACACTGTGGCCGACCGGACCGTGCCACCAAGTGCCCGGGACCAGCGGAGCCGCACCCACCCCAGCTTCGGCAACTTCACCCGACCCCACCGACGGCCCAATCGCTCGACCAGGATCTGCTTCGGGTCCGGGAACCGGAACGACGGCGACCAACGCCGCGACGAGCGCCACCGCACCGCGAAGGTGCCCCGTTCCCGGCACGCCCGATCCAAATCCATCAGAGTCTGCTGAAGACAATGCGACGGCGCGCATTTCAGCCACTCGTGCTCAGCCTTGGCTTCGGCGAGCTCACGCGCCTGCTGCTGGTAACCGACCCAGGCATCACGCCGACGGTACTCACGCCGCTGCTCGAGCGCGGTGTTCCACACCGCACGGCACGCCGCTCCGGTTTCCTCCGCGAGCGCGGCCTGCTCCGCAGTGAACGCCACCCGGTATCTGCGTCCGGTCAGCATCGCCTCACCAGGCCTTCCGCTGCTCGACGTAACGCCTGACCACCACGACGTGAGCTCCGCCAACTGTCGCAACGAAATTCGAGTTCGTCCACAGGGTCGCCGATGACGCCGCGCCGGTACTTCGGGCACCAGACGACCTGAAATGCGCACTGGAACACGACATGCGAGTTGTTGCGAACCGTCATGGGCACACTGAAAGCTATACGCCGAGTCGCCAACTTTCGCCAACATGTTCGAATTCGGCTGCTGGCGATCTCCTCGAACGATTTGCTGACCGCCATGGGTGGCACCGCCGCCGTGACAATCGGCGAATCGGAACACGACCCGCCGCCTCGCTGGCGCACTGGTCTACCATCCGGCTAACTCGAATCACTCTCGACCCACTCGCGGCCTTCCAGAATCACCGCGGTCGCCAATGTGATCAGCCACAGCGACATCGATCCGACCTGGATCCGCTGGGCGATACCGAGCGCGTAATTGCCGGTCAGGTTGTCGGCGACCAACATCCACACGGTCGCCGCCGACCCGATCACCAGCACCACCACGCCCGCCTCGCGCAGGATCCGCCAGCGGTGGTATCGAAAGGCGGCCACGCTGAACGCGAAGGTCGCGACGGCGATAGCGGTGACCGCGATGGTGCTGGTCAGCGCGTGCGGCTGATGCAATTGCGGGAACAGTTCGCTGCCACCGCCGCCGCATTCGGTGTTGTCCTGCGGGGTGCAGTCGCGCAGCGGCAGCAGCACGTCGCCGATGGTCGCGGCGCCGAAGCAGAACAGCGCGACCCAGCCGATGGTGGTGAATCTGCGGCGCGGAAATAACAGCAGCCCGGCGATCGCGGCGGGCATCAGCAATGCGCCGACGATCTTGTCGGCGGTCGCGAACAACTCGCGATGCGGTTTGCCGACGGCGTCGAGTTCGCTGAGGAACGAGTTGACCGGATCGACGTCGATCTTCAGCACGAACTCGAGCAACCACGACGAATAGCAGAGTCCGGCAATCGCGATCGCGGCCGCGATGAGCCCGCAGGCCACCCGGACGTGTCGTTCGGCGAGCCTCCGGCTATCAGTCACTGGACCATTCTCCGCCTCCTCGTTGGTCCGGTGATCAACAGTAGATGCGTGTGTCCGCACCGACAGGTCTGCCACACACCTCATTACCAACCCGAACACAGGGTTCTGCCAGGTCCGTCGGCGATGGTTGGTACAACTGAGGAGGTCCCCATGATCGGAATCACAACGGCCATCGCCGGAATGCTGGTGCTGACGGTAATGGCGGTGTCGGGCTACCTGGCCGCGCACGCGCCGCGCTCGCTGGTTCGGGTGCGGGAACGCCGCTAGCGACTGCTTGCAGGTCGCTCGAAAGGGGCGGCTAGCGTCTTGCGGTCAATACGGTCTGGATCCGGTCCGCCGCCATGACGGCGTCCTCGTGTTCCCAGACACGGATCACCAGCCACCCCTCGGCCGCCAGCGCCGCATCGGTGGCCCGGTCGCGGGCCACATTTCCGCTCAATTTGTCCGCCCACCACTGCGCGTTGTTCTTCGGATCGGTCGCGTGCTGCGGGCACCGATGCCAGAAACATCCGTCCACATACACCGCCACGCGCAGCCGGGGAAACACCAGATCCGCCCGTCGGCGCTGCCCGCGCAACGGCGCCCGATCGACGTAATAGCGCAGTCCGCGCCGATGCAATTCGCGGCGCAGCGCGAGTTCGGGCCGGGTTCCGGTCCGCCGCTGACGGGCCATCCGCGCACTGGTCGCGGCGTCGGTGAGCGGATGCCGAGCCGGGTTCATAACGTCTCGAACCTCATGCCGCCCAGCCGCCCATCCGATCGAGATGACTTTCCACATCGGCCAGAAATCCGGGCGGGAACCGTAGATTGCCCATGCCGGTGCGCCGCAGGAACCCGGCGGTCGCACGGGCCGAGAGCAGTCGTGAATCGGTGAGGAAATGCTGCAGGTCCTCGTACGGCTGGTGCACCGGCCAGGTCGAAACCGGCACCCGGTAGGCGTTTCCCGCGCGACCCCACGCGGCAACCGGCCACGGCCGTCCCGGCGGCAACGGCTCGTCGCCGGGAATCGGGTCCAGCGGCTCGGCCAGCCGCGCGCCGACCCAGGACGACATCCGCACGCTCACCGCATTCCCGATCAGCTTCCATCGGTGTCCGTGCCGAATTCCGGGCACCGTGGTCGCCGGTTCGGTCCAGTCGGCGTCGAAGCCCTGCAGCCGCTCGCCGTCGACGATGCCCGGCGTGACGAGCTCGCCCGAGGGCAACCGCACCGCGGGCGGACTCGCGATGCCCAGTGCCGAGCCGCCCTTGAGCGTCGGGATCGCATTCACCGCCCAGCCGAGCCCGCGCACACCCTCGGTCCAGTAGAAGCCGCACGGATCCTGTTCCGGGTCACCGAGATCGAGCGGTCCGGCATCGTCGCCGAACAGCACCCGGCGCGGATCCTCGGTACGCGAGGCCAGCATCAGCACCCGCTGACGGCGCTGTGGCAGCCCGAACGCGCGCGCGTCCACCAACCGGTATGCCCAGGTGTAGCCGAGCTCCTCCAGCGCGCTCGTGATGTGCCGCATGGCGGCCCCGCGACCCAGCTGCAGCATGAACGGCACATTCTCGATCAACAGCCAGCGCGGTCCACGCTGACGGCGCACCAGCCGGAACACCTCGTCCACCAGACCGGAGCGCTTACCCGTGATGCCAGCGGTGCGTCCGGCCTGCGACAGGTCCTGGCAGGGAAATCCGGCGGCGACCAGCTCGGTCCCGGCGGGCAGCGCACGCAGCCGAGTGATGTCCCCCTGCAACGGAATCCCGGGAAAGCGCGCGGCGAGCACCGCCTGCGCACCGGGATCGATCTCGCACAGCAGCTCGGTGTGCCAGCCGTGGCGCCCGAGGCCGAGCTCCAGCCCGCCGATACCGGCGAACAGCCCGACCATCCGCCCGCCCGTCACAGTCATCCCTTCTCGCGGTTGCTCGCGGATCGCTCGGAACCACCAGCGCTGCGTATCCGCTCAGCAGGTTACTCGAGCATCGAATGCGACGACCAGCGGCCGCCACGGTAATGTGTCGAGCACCCGATCCGACCGGACACCCCGAGCAATGCTCACGGTCGAATCACGGTTTGCTCGGTCGTTCGATGACCTTCCACGCGCAGTTCCCGGTTTATCCCAAGAGTGACGCCAGGAAAGTGAGCGAAATGCAGATTCCGTCCACCAAGAACGGAAACTATCCCAACGTTGTCGTGACCAGTCTGGCGGCGACCACTTCGATCGCCGGTGATGTCGACTCCACCTGGAAGGGCCTGCTCAACGGCGAGAGCGGCATCGATGTCCTCGAGGACAGCTTTATCGAGCAGTTCGAGCTACCGGTGCGCATCGGCGGACATCTGAAGGTCAAACCGGCGGATTGCCTCACCAGGCAGGAGCGGCAGCAGCTGTCGTATGTGGAGCAGATGGCCGTGGTGCTGGCCCGTGAGGTCTGGCGCAATGCGGGCAGTCCGGAGGTGGACAGGAACCGCCTCGGCGTCGCCATCGGCACCGGCCTCGGCGGCGGCGAATTCATCACCGAGGCGCGCGACCGGCTGTACAACGGCGGCTACCGCAAGGTGTCGCCGCTGACCGTGCAGCGCATCATGCCCAATGGCGCGGCCGCCTGCGTCGGCCTGGAACTCGGCGCGAAAGCGGGTGTGGTGACGCCGGTCTCGGCCTGCTCGTCGGGTTCGGAGGCGATCGCCAATGCCTGGCAGATGATCGTGATGGGCGATGCCGACGTGGTGGTCACCGGCGGGGTCGAGGGTTCCATCCAGGCCGTGCCGATCGCGGCATTCACCATGATGCGCGCCATGAGCACCCGCAACGAGGACCCGAGGGCCGCCTCGCGACCGTTCGACAAGGATCGCGACGGATTCGTCTTCGGTGAGGCGGGCGCGATGATGGTCATCGAAACCGAGGAGCACGCCAAGGCGCGCGGCGCGACGATTCACGCACGGCTGATGGGTGCCGGGATCACTTCCGACGCCTTTCATTTGGTCGCCCCCGATCTCGAGGGCAAGGGCGCCGCGCGGGCGATGACCAGGGCCATGCAGAAGGCCGGTATCAGCAAAAGCGATGTCGGCCATGTCAATGCGCACGCGACCGCGACCCCGATCGGCGATACCGCCGAGGCGCTGGCCATCAATGCCGCCGTGGGTGACCATGTTTCGGTCTACGCGCCGAAATCCGCACTCGGCCATTCGATCGGTGCGGTCGGCGCCCTCGAATCGGTGCTGACGGTGCTCTCGGTGCGCGACGGAATCGTTCCGCCGACGCTGAATCTGGATAATCAGGATCCAGAAATCGAGCTCGATGTGGTCAAGGGCGAGGCCCGACCCGGACGAATCGACTACGCCGTGAACAACTCGTTCGGTTTCGGCGGGCACAACGTCGCGATCGCTTTCGGGCGGTACTGAGCCGAGTCGGGAAGGCGCACCTGCTAGCCTTCCCGACGCTTCGTAATCGACCTGTGTTCGGTGTAATCGCACGGCCTGAGTGCCTGCGTTGGCAAAAGGATAAGGCGATGATCGACGAGACCTTCGACGACTATTTGGACGATCAGGGCAATATCAAAATCCGGGACGACAAGACCCTGATCGACTTCGTCGACAAGCACAGCGCGGAGAACGGCGACGCGCTCGCCTACCGCTACATCGACTACTCGCGCGAGCGCGACGGCGAGTACATCGAATTGACCTGGCACGAATTCGGCGTGCGGTTGCGGGCCGTCGCCGCCAGGCTGCAGCAGGTGACTCGGCAGGGTGATCGGGTGGCGGTGCTGGCCCCGCAGGGGCTGGATTACGTCGTCTCGATCTTCGCGGCGGTTTACGCGGGCAATATCGCAGTGCCGCTGTTCGATCCGGAGGAGCAGGGTCACACCGATCGCCTGCATGCGGTGCTCGATGACTGCAAGCCATCGGCGATTCTGACAGTCGGTTCGGCCGCGGCGGGGGTGCGGAACTTCTTCCGGCACCTCCCGGCGGCCCAGCGTCCGCGGATCATCGCGGTGGACGCGATTCCGGACAGCGTCGGCTCGACCTGGATGCGACCGGAAATCAATATCGACAGCGTCGCCTATCTGCAGTACACCTCGGGCTCCACGAGAACCCCGGCCGGTGTCGAGATCACCCATCGCGGGGTCGGCACCAATTTGCTGCAAATGATCGATGCCATTGGGGTGCAAGAGAATTCGCGCGGCGTCACCTGGCTGCCGCTGTTCCACGATATGGGTCTGCTTTCTGTGATCCTACCGACCATCGGCGGCGGATTCATCACGATCATGTCGCCGAGCGCTTTCGTGCGGCGGCCGTATCGCTGGATCAAGGAACTGGCCGCCGCCTCCGACGGCGCCGGAACTTTCGCGGCCGCACCGAATTTCGCGTACGAACATGCGGCGGCTCGCGGTAAGCCGAAAGCCGATGAGGAACTGGATCTTTCGAATGTGATCGGGCTGATCAACGGCAGCGAGCCGGTTTCGGTGTCGTCGATGCAGAAATTCAACGAGGCGTTCGCGCCGTATGGTCTGCCGAAGACCGCGCTGAAGCCGTGCTACGGCATGGCCGAGGCGACCTTGTTCGTTTCCGCGACCAAAGCCCAGGACGAGGCGAAAGTCGTCTACGTCGATCGCCTTGAGCTCAATGCGGGCCGGATGGTGGAAGTGCCGAAGGGCACGGAGAATTCGATCGCGCAGGTGTCCTGCGGTTATGTGGCGCTATCGCAGTGGGCGGCGATCGTCGATCCGGAAACCGGCATCGAGCGCGCTGACGGCGAAGTCGGCGAAATCTGGCTGCACGGTGACAATATGGGCATCGGGTACTGGGGTCGGCAGGATGAGACCGTCGCGACATTCCACAACATCTTGGCGCGGCGACTACCGGAGGGCAGTCACGCACAGGGTACCGATCCGGACGCGAAGTGGATGCGCACCGGCGACTTCGGTGTCTACCTGGACGGCGAGCTGTATATCACCGGCCGGGTGAAGGATCTGGTGATCGTCGACGGTCGCAACCACTACCCGCAGGATCTGGAATTCTCGGCGCAGGAATCGGACACCGCACTGCGGCCCGGATTCGTCGCGGCATTCTCGGTGCCCGCGAATCAATTGCCCGCATCGGTATTCGAACAGGGCAGCCATTCCGGACTCGCCTTCGACGCCGATGACACCTCGGAACAGCTGGTCATCGTGGCTGAGCGCGGTACCGGCGCGGCGAAGCTGGATCCGCAGCCGATCGCCGATATCGTGCGCGGCTCGATCGCACAGCGCCACGGCGTCACGGTGCGCGATCTGCTGCTGGTTCCGGCGGGCTCGATTCCGCGCACGTCCAGCGGCAAGATCGCCCGGCGCGCCTGCCGCGCCGCGTATTTGGAGGGCACATTGCGCGGCGGCCATCAGCAGCAGGACTTCCCGGATGCGCCGGTGGAATCGGCGCATATGAACGTCTGATCTCGGGTTATCCGGCGGTAGAATTGAAGTAGCGGCCATCGGCGCCCGGGAATCCGGGCGCCGATGTCGTGTGCGGTGCGTTCGGGGGTGTTGCGGGGGTTCTTGACCTCGAGGTTACTCGAGGTTGTTGGCTGTGGACGTGGCGGAAAATCGGTTGGCCGATCTCGGGACTGATGCCACGCTGAAATGTCGGACCCCGATGCGAACATCACCGGGGATCCGTTCGCGACACAGCCAATCCAAGACGATCACGAGGGGGAGCTTTGTCCGTCACGCTCGATGCGCCGTTGGCCGACACGGAGGTCGACAGACCGGAGCGGCCCGCCGCCGCGGTGCCGGGCCGCCTGCAATCGCTTCGCCGGTTCTGGCCGTACCTGCGGCCACATCGGTTCACACTGCTCGGGGCCACCACGCTCGCGGTGCTCGCCACCCTGACGGCGATCATGATTCCGCTGGTCATCGCGCGGATCATCGACGGCCCGATCCAGCGGCGCGATTTCGGCGGCGTCGTGTTTCCGGTGCTGCTGGTGCTGTCGCTCGGTCTGCTGGAGGCGTGTGGCGTATGGGGTCGGCGGTGGCTGATCGCGAAGCCCGCGGCCCAGTTCGAGATCGATATGCGCGCCAAGATCTTCCGCAAACTGCAGACGCTCTCGATCGGACGCCACGATGCCTGGGAGTCCGGCCAGCTGCTCTCCCGCGCGGTCGACGATATGGGCACCATGAAGCGGTTCGTCGCATTCGCCGGGCCGTTCCTGATCATCCACTTCATCGTGATCCCGATCGGTCTGGTGGTGCTGTTCGCGCTGAGCTGGCAGATCGGGCTGACCTTCGCGGTCCTCGCGATCCCGCTGTCCTACGTCTGCCTGCGGTTCGAGCGGCGCTACGGGGTGGCATCGCGACGCTCGCAGGATCAGGCCGGTGACCTGGCCACCACCGCCGAGGAGTCCGCGCAGGGCATCCGGGTGCTGAAGGCATTCGGTCGCGGTGCGTTCTTCGGCGGGCGGTTCACCGCGCAGTCACGGGAACTGCAGCAGACCGAACTGCTCAAGGTGCGCCTGGATGCCACGCTCTGGTCGACGATGGTGTGCCTGCCGCAGCTGGCCATCGCCTTCGCGCTCGGCTACGGCGGTTACGCCGTCGCACACGAGATGATGACGCTCGGCACCCTGGTCGCGAGCATCACGCTGGCGACCTTCCTGCAGTGGCCGATCATCTGGACCGGCTTCCTGCTCGCCGAGTGGAACGATGCGCGCACGGCGGCGGACCGGTTCTGGGAGATCATCGACACCCCCGTGGAAATCACCGATCCCGCGGATCCGGTGGCACTGCCGGAGCGGATCGTCGGCGAACTGACCATGCACGGTGTGCGTTTCGCCTTTCCGGACGCGAAGGGTGAGGTGCTGCAGGATATTTCGCTGAAGGTGCGCCCGGGTGAGACGGTGGCGCTGGTCGGCGCGACCGGGAGCGGCAAGACGGCGCTGCTCAACCTGATTCCGCGGCTCTACGACGTGACCGACGGCGCCATCACCATCGACGGCATCGATATCGCGTCGATGCGGGTGTCCGATCTGCGTTCGCTGGTCTCGGTGGCATTCGAGGAGCCGGTGCTGTTCTCGGCGAGTGTGCGGGAGAACGTCGCGCTCGGCGATCCGGAGGCCACCGACGACGATGTGCAGCGCGCGCTGGATGTCGCCCAGGCCACCGATTTCGTGAACGACCTGCCGTGGGGGCTGGACACCCGAATCGGTGAGCAGGGGTTGAGCCTGTCCGGTGGTCAGCGCCAGCGGCTGGCCCTGGCCCGCGCGGTGCTCGCGCGGGCAAGCACGGGGGAGCGGGCTCGGATCATGGTGCTCGACGACCCGCTGTCCGCACTCGATGTGGAGACCGAGGAGCGCGTACAGGAGCGGCTGCGCACGGTACTGGCCGGTGCCACCACATTGCTTGTGGCGCACCGACCTTCGACCGCGGCCCTGGCCGACCGGGTAGCGCTGCTCGCCGACGGCCGGATCGTCGCCGAAGGCGCCCACGATCAACTGCTCAAAACCAGCAGTCGCTACCGCGAGCTGATGGGAGGTGAATCATGACCACCACCGAAACCACCGTCCCCGCCGACGATTCGGCCGACCGCGACGAGGTCGCCGACTGGCGCGGCATCGCCAACGAGGACAAGACGGTCACCGAGACCGGAAATCTGGTGCTGGCCGGTCGATCCCGGCGCCTGCTGCTGAGCCTGGTCCGGCCGTACCGCAAACTCGCGGTCTTCGCCCTGCTGCTGATCGTGCTCGACAATGCCGCGATGGTGTCGGCGCCGTTATTCGTCGCGCACGGGCTCGACGTCGGCATCGCCGAGGGCGTAGCGGGGAACTGGGCGCCGTTGGCGCGCACCGTCGCGGGTTACCTCGGTGCGGTCGGCGTCGGCGTCTGCACCACCTTCGTCTTCCTGCGGATCTCCGGAAGACTCAGCCAGAGTGTGCTTTTCGATCTGCGGGTCCGGTTGTTCGCCCATATGCAGCGGCTCAGCGTGGCCTTCCACGAGCAGTACACCTCCGGCAAGGTCGTCGCACGACTGACCGGTGACATCGAAACTCTTCAGCAGTTGCTGGAGAGCGCATTGAATCAGGCACTGAGCGCGATCCTTTCGGTGCTGACCATCGCGACACTGCTGATCTACCTCGATCAGACACTCGCCGCGATCGTGCTGCTCGGGTTCGTGCCGTTGGCGCTGGTCACCCGCTGGGCGCAGCGCAGGCAGCGAGCGGGCTACCGGCGCACCCGCGGCGCCATCGCGAAAGTGGTCGTGCAGTTCGTGGAGTCGATGGGCGGCATGCGCGCGGTGCAGGCCTTCCGTCGCGAGACCCGCAACGAATCGGTGCTGGCAACCGAGGACGCCGAATACTTCCAGGCCACCACCGCCGCGATGCGCGGCATGGGCGACTATGCCGGTCTCACCCGCCTGCTCGGCAATCTGACCACGGTGATCGTCATCGTGGTCGGCGCCTGGCAGGTGATCGAGGGCAACCTCGCGGTCGGGGTCCTCGCGGCATACCTGTTGTACCTCAACGAGTTCTACGGTCCCCTCGACGAACTCGCCCAGGTATTCAATGCCTACCAGTCCGCGGCGGCCGCGCTGGAGAAGATCTCCGGTGTGCTCGAGGAGGAACCCTCGGTTCGGGAACCAAAGGAGCCGATTGCCTTGACGAGGGCGACCGGTGCCGTGCGGATGGACCGAGTGTGGTTCGGCTATGGAGCTCCAGCCCCAGCGTCCTCCGAATCGTCGGATGCGATACTCGCTCACTCGGATTCGGGCACGGCGGGGGAGGGCCCCGATGCGGTGTTGTCGAGCGGGGGTGGGTCCGCGATCGACCCGCAGGCCGATCTCGAACTGTCGGAATCCACTGGTCGCTCGCTCGCGAAGATCGGATCGGAGAGCCCCGAGGGTATGCAGTCGAGCGTGGTCGGGGCGACGCTGAGGGGCGTGGCGGCTGCCGAGATCGTTTCGGGCAGCCCTGGTGCGGCGCTGCCGAGCGCGGCTGGCTCGACGTTCGGTGGTGCGGCAGCCGAGCTCGAAGGTGTTGTGCCGCAAGCCGAGGGGCGCGGGCGAGCGCGTCCGGTATTGCCGGAGTTCTCGCTGGAGATTCCGGCCGGGCAGGTGATCGCGCTGGTCGGTGCGACCGGCGCGGGCAAGTCCACGTTGGCCAAGTTGTTGACGCGGTTCTATGACCCGTCGGGCGGCACGGTGACCTTGGACGGTATCGACCTGCGACGGTTGTCCGATGCGGATCTGCGGCGCAATGTCGTGATGGTCACGCAGGAGTCGTATCTGTTCTCCGGCTCGGTGGCCGACAATATTCGGCTCGGTCGGCCCGGGGCCAGTGATGCGGAGGTGTTCGCGGCGGCGCGCGCGGTCGGGCTGTACGAGTTCGTCACCGCGTTGCCCGAGGGCTTCGACACCGATGTGCGCAAACGCGGTGGGCGATTGTCGGCGGGGCAGCGGCAGTTGGTCGCGTTCGCCAGGGTGTTTCTCGCGGATCCGGCGGTGATCGTGCTGGACGAGGCGACCTCGAGTCTGGACATTCCGAGCGAGCGGCAGATCCAGCGAGCGCTGGAGACGGTGCTGCGCGATCGCACCGCCGTGATCATCGCGCACCGGCTCTCCACGGTCGCCATCGCCGACCGCGTGCTGGTGCTGGAATCGGGTCGGATCGTCGAGGACGGCACACCGAGCGAGCTCATCGGGGGCACCGGCCGGTTCGCCAGCCTGCACGCGGCATGGCGAGAGTCGCTGGTGTGATGCGGGCAAGGCGCGTGCGTCGCTTACGGTAGATACGTGACGAACCCAGACCTCGGCCCCGACAGCCAACCGGCGACATCGCGGTGGCCGGCGATCCTCACGTGGCGCGCGCACAACGCGTCACGGATGGAGTCCGTCCGCGTGACGCTCAATGGCAACCGCATCCGCGCCGCCGGTCGCATGATCGGCGGCGAATGCGCCGACCATCCCGCGTTCAGTGCGTCGTATGACCTGGTCACCGACGAGAACGGCGTCACGAAGCGGCTGTCCCTGCGCAGCACCACCGCCGCCGGGGAACGCCAGGCCTCGATCGCCAGGGACGAGGAGAACTACTGGCTCGTCGACGCAGGCGGCGGCCACGTCCGTTCCACCTTCGCGGGCGCCCTCGACGTCGACGTCGTACTCAGCCCGTTCTTCAATACCCTCCCCATCCGCCGCTTCGGCCTGCAGAACGGCGTCGACAACATCCAGGTCCCGGTCGTCTACGTCCGCCTCCCCGACCTCCTGGTCCAAGAAGCCAGCCTCACCTACAGCAGCGGCGCCACCGGCATCAGCGTGCTTTCTCCCGTCTCCAGCGCCACCGTCACCGTCGACGCCGACGGCTTCCTCCTCGATTACCCGGGTCTCGCCGAGCGCATTTGACCCGCTGCTGTGCGATCAGTCCAGTTCGGTGATCACCCCGCCGCGCTGGCCTGCCTCGCGCAGCGCTTCGAGCCAGTTGTGGTCGCCGGGGGAGATGTCGGTGATCTCCCAGCGCTGGGCGGTTGCATAGCGTTCGCGGCCGTCGTGCCCGGCTTCGACGAGGTCGACCAGGGTGCCTTCGTCGCGGAGGCTGTCGCGGGCCGCGCCGAGCACGGTGAGCGTCTCCTCCAGCACGTCGAGCAGGGCGGTGGCGTTCGGTTCGCAGATGGCGCGGACCAGGTCAGGGGCGGTCGCGGCGACTCGGGTGCCGTCGCGGAACGAACCCGCGGCCAGTCCGAGCGCCAGCTCGCCGCCCGCCGCACCGGCCACCGCCAGCGCCTCGGCCAGGACATGCGGCAGATGGGAGATCCGGGCCACCGCTCGGTCGTGCTCGTCCGCGACCACCGGGGTGACCACCGCACCGCAGGCGAGCGCCAAGCGCACCACGCGAAGCCACGGTTCCGGATGGGTGCCCGCATCGACGCCGACCGCCCACACCGCAGCACGGAACAGGCCGGGATCGGTAGCCGCCCAACCGGATTCGGCGGTACCGGCCATCGGGTGCCCGCCGACATAGCGAGCCGCGAGCCCGTGCCGACGCACCGCCTCGGCCACCGGCGCCTTGACGCTCACCACATCGGTGAGCGAGCAGCGCGGCGCGAAGGTGGCCACCTCGGCGAGGATGTGGTCCACCGCGGGCATCGGCACCGAGACGACGATCAGCGCATCGGTATCCGCGGCCCGGGTCAGCACCCCGAGCAGATCCCCGGTGACATCGAATCCGTCCGCCCGCGCGGCCTGCGCACCCGCCTCTGACCTGTTGTAACCCCACGCGTCATAGCCCGCGCCGACCGCGGCGCGCAGCAGCGAACCGCCGATCAAGCCTGTCCCGAGGACACACACCGGTGCTTTCTGGTCAGGAGTCATCGGAACAGATTCGCATACGACTTCAACATTTCGGCTCGAGCCGACTACCGTTGCGGCATGGCAGCACAGCGCTCGGGCACGAACAAGGCTGCGTCGGATGAATACGACGACGTGGAAGGGTTCGCAGTGGCGGTTGTCCGCGAAGAAGGACAATGGCGGTGTAGTCCGCTGAGTCAGGCCGCGCTCACCGATTTGTCCGCGGCGGAAACAGAACTCAAAGCATTGCGCAGTTCCGGTGCGGTGTTCGGATTGCTGGATATCGATGACGAGTTCTTCATCGTGCTCCGGCCCGCGCCGAGCGGTACCCGGATGCTGGTCTCGGATGCGACGGCCGCGATCGACTACGACATCGCCGCCGATGTCCTCGAGGCCCTCAATATCGAAATTCCGGACATCGATCCGGACGAACTCGACGATATCGAGCCGTGGGAGGAGGGCGACCTCGGCGTCCTCGCCGACCTCGGCCTGCCGGAACCCGTGCTCAGCGTGATCCTCGCCGAGACCGATCTCTATCCGGACGAGCAACTCGGCATGATCGCCCAGCGGCTCGGTTTCGCCAACGAACTCACGGCCGTGCTGGACAAGCTGCCGCGCTGACGTGAGCCTGCTCACCGACGACACCGACATGGTCCGCGCGGCGATCGCCGCCGCAGCCGATGCGGGTGATCGCGACGTACCGGTCGGTGCCGTCGTCTTCGATGCCGACGGCCGTGAGCTCGCGCGCGCGGCCAACGCCCGGGAGGCACTCGGCGACCCGACCGCGCACGCCGAGATCCTCGCCCTGCGCCGCGCCGCCGCCGTCGTCGGCGACGGTTGGCGTCTGGAGGGGTGCACACTCGCGGTAACCCTGGAACCGTGCACCATGTGCGCGGGCGCGCTGGTGCTCGCCCGCGTCGGCCGCCTGGTCTTCGGCGCCTGGGAACCGAAAACCGGTGCCGTCGGCTCCCTTTGGGACGTAGTCCGTGACCGCCGTCTCAATCACCGCCCGCAAGTCCGCGGCGGCATCCTCGAAGCCGAATGCGCGGCCCTCCTCGACGCCTTCTTCCGCACTCAACGCTGACCCCTCCCACCCCCGCTACAGCCGATTTAGCGATCCGCCCCCCGTCCGGTATGGTTGTCGGCGGTGGCGTGTCCGAGCGGCCTAAGGAGCACGCCTCGAAAGCGTGTGAGGGGTAACCCCCCTCCGAGGGTTCAAATCCCTCCGCCACCGCCAAAGCCCTTCACCTGAATCGCCAGGTGGAGGGCTTTTTCACGTACCCCCGACCATTTCGGGGTCGACCTGCGTCAGCATCGACAGCGCCCAGTCGGTGCCCTTGTGATCATCCGGCAACGCTGCGTATCCCGCCTCGGCTTCCCGGATCGCATCAGGACTGCGGTCCATCGCTGTCAAGACCACACCACGCTCGAAGCCCCAGAAGCCCGGCGTGTACCAGTAGCCGAACGCGGGTAGGTCGATTCCCTCGGCTGCGGCCGCCGCAGCGTCGGCATGGTGCAGTGCGCGTGCCGCTCGGCGGCGGTCGCCTTGCAGGGCAAGAAGTTCCGCACGCTGGTACCGGTCGTACACTCCGAGTATCGGGTGTGCTCGGCTGACTGCTATCGCCGATTCGGTGAGGTCGACGGCACGCTGTAGGTCGCCATTGTGGCGAGCCGTGTATGCGCGGAAGCTGTGCGCGTGCGCGAGCTGTGACGGGTCGTCGCCGTCCTCTGCGAGCTTGGCCGCATCGCTCAGGACGCGGTCAGCCAGATGCGCTTGCCGCGTCGCGTGCTCGAGCCATCCGCGGTATCGCGCGACTTCGGATGCGAGGCTGGCCGACGCGGTACCACCCGCCCGATGCCGTGCCAGCGTGCGCGCGGTCGTATCCAGGCCGCGGACAAGATGCACGACGGACGCCGCACCGACGACGTCTTCGAGGTGGCGTGTGCGGTCCAGAATGGCCGAAAGGTCTTCCAGACCAGCGCGGCCCGCGCTCGACGGGTTACCGACCGTGGCTCCGAGCCGTTCGAGATCTAGCGAATCCAGCCCCAGCACAGGATCGGACAGCACCGATCGGTAGGCGTCGAGCACGGCGGGGGTGACCGGCCGCTGCCCCGTCTCCACTTGCGAGAGGTAGCCCGGGGTAAAGCAGGTCTTGCCCGCCATCCGCCGCAGGCCGATGCCAGCGATTGTGCGCAGTTCCCGGAGCAGTTCGCCCCCGACCCACCCCTGTTCTGTGAACACAAGCAAACAGTAAGCCTGTTCACCGAACGGCGCTGGCAGAACATGCTTTCTGCTAGCACCTGACGCCGGGGTGAGACCCGACAGCCCCGGCGTCAGGTGTACCCAACCGACCTCACCGCACCAGGGGTACAGCCCATGCCAGGATCAACCACCGCTGCCATCGTTATGGTCGTCGTCCTCGTCTACATGAGCTGGCTTGTCTACGCCGTCGCCAAGCTCCGAGAGTCCGACCCGGAGCCACCAGAGAGCATCGAGCAGGGCGAGTCATGAGCGGATGCACCGAGTTCGGTGACGCAATTACGGACTTGCCGCAACGGATCCCGTTCGTCGGGCCACCGGTGCCCGTAGAGCTGCTGCCGGTCGAGCTGATGGAGCGCTTCACAGACGCCGTCCGGCGGTGGGGAACTGATCCAGCGTCGACCG
>NZ_BDBY01000077.1 GCF_001613225.1 Nocardia pseudovaccinii NBRC 100343 | reverse complement strand
GAACACCAATGCCTGAAGCTGTCATCGTGTCCGCCCTGCGCGCTCCGATCGGAACCGCCCGCAAGGGCACGCTGCGTGATACCAATGCCTTCGACCTGGCCGAGCACGTGGTGGCCGCGGCCGCCGAGGGTCTCGACCCCGCCCGCATCGATGATGTCGTCCTCGGCGAGGGCCGCTACGGCGGCGGCGTACTGGCCCGGCACGCGGCGATCACCGCCGGACTGACCAATGTCGCCGGTGTGGCGCACAACCGGCACTGCGCCGCGGGCATGGCCGCCGTGCAGACCGCGGCCGCCGGAATCCGGGCGGGAATGGACGAACTCGTCATCGCCGGTGGCGTGAATTCCGAATCCACCGCGCCGCGTGTGCGTTTCCGGGTCGGCGAGGACGAATGGATCGACCCGTGGGTCGCGCCGAGCCATCCGGACCGGCCGGACGCGCCCTGCCTCGATATGTCGATCACGGTCGGCTGGAACACCGCGGTGGCGTCCGGCATCTCGCGGGCGGAGATGGATGCGTGGGCGCTGCGCTCGCACCGCAATGCCATTGCCGCCATCGACGAGGGCCGGTTCAAGGAGGAGATCGTGCCGATCGACACCCCGCACGGACTGTTCGCGGTCGATGAGCACCCGCGTCGGGACACCAGTCTGGAAAAGCTGGCCGGATTGAAGGTGCTGCACCCGGAGATCGAGGGCTTCAGCATTACCGCGGGCAATGCGTCGGGCTCCAACGACGGCGCCGCGGCCTTGGCCATCGCCAGCGACCGGCTCGGATTGCCCGCCCTCGGCATCATCCGCGGATGGGCCTCGGTCGGCGTCGATCCGCACGACACCGGGCTGGCGCCGATCGAGGCGATCACCAAGGCCGTTGCCAGGGCCGGTATTTCGCTGTCGCAGGTGAGTCTGTTCGAGATCAACGAGGCATTCGCCTCGGTGCCGATCGCCGCGACCAAGGCACTCGATATCGATCCCGATCGGGTCAACTTCAGTGGCAGCGGATGCTCGCTCGGCCATCCGGTCGCCGCCACCGGAGCTAGGATGATCGTCACACTGGTGCACGAATTGCGGCGTCGCGGTGGCGGTTTCGGAATCGCGGCACTGTGTGCGGGTGGCGGAATGGGATCGGCCACCGTCATCGAGGTTCCGGCCCCCTAGCACGTGGACACTATTGCGGAGCTCATCGCCGCCGCGCGGGCCGGATCGGTGCGGGCCGCGGGGCGGTTGCTGAGCGCGGTCGAGGGACCACAGCGCGATGAGGTGCTCGCGCTGCTCGACGCGGTCCCGGTTCGGGTCGTCGGGGTCACCGGCCCGCCGGGCGCGGGCAAATCGACCACGATCGCGGCACTGGTCGCCGCCTATCGCGAGCAGGGCCTGCGGGTGGCGGTGCTGGCGGTCGATCCGTCCTCGCCGTACAGCGGCGGTGCGCTGCTGGGTGATCGAATTCGGATGGCACAGCACATCAATGATCCCGATGTGCTGATCCGGTCGGTGGCCACGCGCGGTCATCTGGGTGGTCTGGCGGCGGCGGTGCCCGCCGCCATCCGATTGCTCGGCGCGCTCGGCCACGAGCTGATTCTGCTCGAAACCGTCGGCGTCGGGCAGTCAGAGATCGAGATCGCCGCGATCGCCGATCCCACCCTGGTGATTCTGAATCCCGGTGCGGGAGACGCGATTCAGGCCGCGAAGGCGGGTCTGCTCGAGGTCGCCGACATCCTGGTCGTCAACAAGGCCGATCGGGAGGGCGCCGACCAGACCGTGCGGGATCTGCATCAGGAGTCCGCCGCCCCGATCCTCACCCTGGTCGCGGCCAAGGGCGTCGGGATCGCGGAGTTGGTGGCCGCGATCGACGCACACCATCGCAGCGACACCCTCGACCGGCGCACCGCGCGGGCCCGCGCGCAAATCCTGTCCCTGGCGCAGACCCGTTTGCGGGCCGATCCGGCGTTGGCGGCATTGGCGGACTCGGTCGCGGCCGGACGGTTGGACGCGTACACCGCCGCGGAGCAACTGCTCACTGTTCGCATTTCTTCGGAAATAGCGTATACATCTTATGAGAATGACATTTCCACCTGATGGAGGACGGCATGGCAAAGGCCCTCGCGCCCGATGTCTCGACGTGGCCGGCGGAGAATCCGCAGTTGATCGGTAGCCGCTGCGCGGCATGCAGCGCGGTCACCTGGCCCAAACAACCACGCTGCCCGCGGTGCAGCGGCCCGGACATGTCCGAACGGCTGCTGCCCCGACGCGGCACGCTCGTTGCCTGGACCACCCAGGGCTTCGTCCCCAAACTGCCGTATGCGGGCAAGGAGACGGCCGAAAGCTTCGAGCCGTTCGGGATCGGACTGATCCAGCTGGGCGACGACGTGCGCGTGGAGGCCCGGCTGACCGTGGCCGAACCGGCCGAGCTGCGCTTCGGGATGGATGTCGAGCTGGCCTTCGTCCCCCTTTATGTCGACGACGACGGGAACGAAGTCGTCACGGTCGCTTTCGCACCGGCCTGATCAGCGGCCACGGCTACCGAGGAGATTTGAATGAACGACGTTGCCATCATCGGCGTCGGCCTGCACCCGTTCGGCCGCTTCGCCAAGTCGGCCATCGAAATGGGCGCCGACGCAATCCAATTGGCGCTGACGGACGCCGGTGTCGAGTGGAAGGACATCCAATTCGGCTTCGGCGGCAGTTATGAGGTCAGCAATCCCGATGCCGTGACCCGGCTGGTCGGGCTGACCGGAATCCCGTTCACCAACGTGTTCAATGCCTGTGCCACCGCGGCCAGTTCGATCGAACAGACCGCGGAGGCGATCCGGTCCGGACGATACGACCTCGGCATCGCGGTCGGCATGGACAAACACCCCCGCGGTGCGTTCACCGACGATCCGGCCAAGCTCGGGCTGCCCGCGTGGTACGCGGAGAACGGACAGTTCGTCACCACCCAGTTCTTCGGGATCAAGGCGAACCGCTACATCCACGAGCACGGCATCTCCCAGCGCACCCTGGCCAAGGTCGCCGCCAAGAACCTCCGCAATGGCGCGCTCAATCCGAATGCCTTCCGGCGCAAGCCGATTGCGGAAGACGAGATCCTGAACTCGACGATGCTGAACTATCCGTTGACGCAGTACATGTTCTGCTCGCCGGACGAGGGCGCCGCGGCCGTGATCATGTGCCGCGGGGATATCGCGCACCGCTACACCAGCACCCCGGTATACCTGCGCTCGAGCGCGATCCGTACGCGCCGTTACGGCGCGTACGAGGTACACAGCACCTGGGCAGCCATCGATGAGGACGTCTCACCGACGGTGTACGCCTCGCGGGCCGCATTCGAGGCGGCCGGGATCGGACCCGAGGACGTCGATGTGATCCAGCTCCAGGACACCGACGCGGGCGCGGAGATTATCCATATGGCCGAGAACGGTTTCTGCGCCGACGGCGACCAGGAGAAGCTGCTCGCCGAGGGGGCGACGGAGATCGGCGGCCGCCTGCCGGTGAACACCGATGGTGGGCTCCTCGCCAACGGTGAACCCATCGGGGCCTCCGGCATCCGGCAGGTCTATGAACTGGTGCTGCAGTTGCGCGGCCAGGCGGGCGAGCGGCAGGTGCCGGGTAATCCTCGTGTCGGTTACGCCCAGGTCTATGGGGCGCCCGGTACCGCGGCGGCGTCGGTTCTCAGCCTCTGACGGGTTTCGACCCACCATCCATCCGGCAAGCAGGAGTAGTCGATGCTGATACGCGAGGGACAGGTCGCCGTGATCACCGGCGGTGCGAGCGGCATCGGCTACGGCCTGGCCGAGGCGCTCGCCGCGCGCGGGGTACGGCTCGTCATCTCCGATATCCGCGAGGACGGCCTGATCGCGGCGGCGGCGGCATTGCGCGACGCCGAGGTCACGGCCGTGGTGGCCGATGTGAGCGACGAGGCATCGGTGCGGGCGCTGGCCGAACGCACCATGGCCGCCTACGGCCGGGTGGATCTGGTCTGCAACAACGCCGGGGTGGTGTGCCCGGCCGCGCCGCTGTGGAACCAGGACGCGCGCACCTGGCAGCGGATGATCGGGGTCAAGATTCTCGGTGTCGTCCACGGCGTCAAGGCATTTGCGCCGCTGCTCATCGAGCAGGGCACCGGCCATTTCCTCAACACCGCCTCCTCCGGCGGCCTCGCCCCGCTGCCCGGCCGCACCCCCTACACCGGCACCATGCACGCGGTGGTCGGTCTCACCGAGACGCTCGATATCGAGCTCGGGCAGGTAACGCCCGCGCTGGGCGCAACCGTGCTGTGCCCTGGGCTGGTCGACACCCCGCTCGGTCAGAACTCCGCCGCGCTGGGCGCGATCGAACTACCGGCCGGTGCCGGTGCGCCCTCCTCGATGCGCAGCCTCGCCGCCGCCCGCGGCGGAATCCTGTCCCCGCGCGAGGTCGCCGAGTCCGCACTCGCCGCGATCGAAGCGGGCCGCGTCCACGTGGCTCCTGGTGATGGAGTAGCCGGGCGAGCACGAGCCCGGGTAGACGCGCTACTGGCCGATATCACTGTCACCTGAGCACGAATTACACACTGCGGCAATAGATCCCGCAGTGGGAACCGATCAGGCGAGCACGACCGCGATCCGCTCAGCCGAGCGTGGTCCGCGATGTGCGGGCGTAACCGTCGCTTGGTCGCGAATTGGCCATTGCGGCAACAGATACCGAGGCGTGCGGCCTGGGGTCGACACCGCGTTCGTCAACGAAGCGCTCTCGGTCGCCCACCGAGTCCCCTTAATCGTGGACGCACATTCATCGGGCATATCCGAGCGGCTGCCCCGCAGGGGCTATCACTTTCCGGCTATCATCAGTTCGGCCGTAACCGGACCGTCTCCAGCGATGCAAACCGTCTGGATCTCGGCAGATCCCAATCAGATCCGGGACGGATCGCCGAGCGCAGCCGTGATGTGCAGGCATCACTGTCGCCTGGCCGCGAATTGGCCACTGCGGCAACAGGCATGGTGTGGGGACGACAACCGCTCAGCCGAGCATGCCTGACATGAAGGCGCCGCCGTCGCCATGTCGCGAATCAGCCACTGCGGCAACAGATATCGCGTGGTGTCGACACCGTTCGACCGAGCACGGCCGTGATATGCCCAGCGAGCGTGGTCGTGGTGTGTTCGGCCGAGCGTGGTCGTGATATGCCCAGCGAGCGTGGTCGTGGTGTGTTCGGCCGAGCGTGGTCGTGGTGTGTTCGGCCGAGCGTGGTCGTGGTGTGTTCGGCCGAGCACGGCCGCGGTCCGTTCAGCCGAGCAGGGTCGCGATTCGCAGAGCACGGCCATCGTGTGCTCAGCCGAGTGTGGTTGCGATGTGCGGTAAGTCGAGGGTCGATCGAATTCCGGGATCGGCGGCACACACCGCCGGAATCGCATTGACCGCGCGGTTGGCGGTATAGGCGGGGGATACGGCGGCCATTTGTTCCAGGGGAATCGGGAAGCGCAGATCCACTTCCAGAGGCGCGTCGCCGACCACCGATATGTGCCATCCGGTATCGCGCAGGTCCCAATCGGCGTCGATATCGGTGGTGCAATACCAATTGGCGCGGAAGTTCAGCACCGGTTCGCCTGCCACCAGACCGGAGACCGTAGTGCGTTGGGCCGCAACGGTTCCCCGCTCGATCGTGCCCGCCGCGATACGCGTGGTCGCCCGCGCCGTCGCCACCGAACCGTGTGCCTCGATCGAATCCAGCGGGCAGCCGAGCGCGTCGCCGACCAATCGCAGTGACGGGCCGAAACTCGCGGCCAGATGTTCCGCACGGGCCGCGTTGGAATCACCCGGTGGCCGCCCGAAACCCATGACGTCGAACAGCATGGCGGGCGAATCGCGTTGCGACAGATCCGCGTATTCGTCGATCATCAGCCGGTCCAGTCGGCGCTGGATCGTGGACAGCACCAGCGGCACCGCCTCGGTGATGAAACCCGGACTGCTGCCGGTGCTGTGGATCGAGCTGCCCCCGAGCGTGCAGGCTTGCTGAATGCGTTGGCGCAGTTGGGGATCCATACTCGGCGGGTGGTGGAACAGGCCGCATGTCGTCACCACGTTGGTGCCCGATGCCAGCAGGCGGATCACCACCTCCGCGTCGAACACGAGCGGCATATAGAGCACGCAGTCGGCGTCGAGTTCGACGATCCGCTCGATGTCATCGGTGGCCAGCACACCGGTGGCCGGGATATCGCAGAACTCGCCCGCATCGCGCCCCACCTTGTCCGCGCTGTGCACGAACAGGCCGACCAACTCCATCTTCGGATGTTCGACGACACCGCGCAGCGCACGCGCGCCGATGGTGCCGGTGGCCCATTGCACCACCCGGTGCGGCCGGTTCTCGGGTGCGTCGGAGGATCGCTTGATCACCATTCGATTCACGACCACGGGTTCACTCGACCTCGGATGGGAAGCGCACCATGGCTTCTTGCGCGTACGAGGCGACCAACCGGCCGCTCTCGGTCAGCACATCGCCGCGGCCGAAACAGCGGCTGCCCGCCATGAGCGGGCTGTGCTGGCGCAGCAGCAGCCATTCGTCGGTGCGCAACGGTCGGTGGAACCACACGCTGTGCGAGGTCACCGCCGAATGGAATGCGGTGCCGTTGCCGCGCTGACACACGCCCTCGATCGGCCGCAGTGCCGTGCCGATGAGGTTGAGATCGGTGGCGTAGGCGATGATCGCCGGGGCCAGCGTCGGATCGACGTCCGGTGTGCGCATCCAGAACTCGAATTCCGGTGGGGCGGAAGCGGTGTCGTCGAGATCGGCGGCGGATCGGGTTTCCCAGGGCAGCAGGTCCCACGTCACTTTGTGCTCGGCGCTGAGCAGCGGGGGAGCGGCGGGCACGCTCTGGTGCTCCGGTCCTTCCGCCTCCGCGTGCAGTGACACCGATGCGGTGGCCACGACCCCGTAGCTCTGCTCGGCGACGATGGTCACGGTGGCGAAGGAGCGGCCTTCGTGATGTCGGCGCACCCGATAGCGGATCGGCTCATCGGTCCTGCCCTCGCGGGCGAACAGTGCCTGCAGCGACTTGACCGATTTCTCCGGGCAGGTCAGATCGGCCGCGCGGATGAACTGGCCGAGCAATTGCCCGCCGAAGACGCGGTAGTACTCGAGCTGCTGGTTGCGTCCCTCGAAGACGGATTCGTCGTCGAGGGACGGCCGAGCGGTCAGGTCGAGACAGCCGAGAAGATCATTCCAGAGGTCGGGCATGCCCCCGAGTGTAAGTGAAACTCTCCCGAAGTGAGAATATTATTCTCAATCCTTGGTGAAGCCGTGTGCGCAGAAGTTCCAGACCTCGGTCGCGGTCAGCGGGTGCACGGTCTCCTCGTCGGTGCCGCCGGTGGACTGGGCGATGAACATGACCGTCTGCATGACCATCGCCGCGGTCCGCCGCGGATTCGCGTCGGAGCGCAGCTGATCGGCCTGTTTGGCCTGCTCCATGAGCTCGGTGAACAGTGCGAGCAGCGGTGCGTGCGCGACCTTGACCTGCGCCGGATGCGTGACGAGCAGCTGTGGCGCGAAGTCGGTGAACAGCGGGCGCTGCGCGGCCGGATCGGGCCGGGACAACTCGAACAACAGCTCGACGGTCACCTGCAGCCGCTCCAGTGGGTCGGCCTTGGCATCGGCGGCGGCATGCAGCTGGTCGGCGGTGCGTACGAGTGCGTCTTCGAAAAGGGCGAGCAGCAGCTCGTGCTTGCCGTCGAACTGCAGATAGAAACTCCGCAGCGACTGGCGTGAACGATCGACGACTTCCTGGACGGTGAAGTCGGTGCTGCCCTTCTCGGTGATGATGGCCTGCGCTGCGTCGAGGAAGCGCTGAACGCGCTGTTCGGCCCGCAATTTCGCGGTCCGTAACGAGCGCTCGACGGCGCGCTGCTTCCAGGCGGGCTCTTCGCTCGGGCTGGTCACCGGCGCTCCGGTCCTCGGTCATGTAGAGAGAACATGGATGCACTGTACCGGAGAATGTGCTGTCTCCGTATTGGCTGGACGCTGTGTCAGCGAACAAATGCGAGACTCTTACTTTCCGAACTGGAGAATGATATTCTCGGCTCTGGAGTGTGTCGGAGTGACAAGGAGGCAGGCCGGATGCTTTTGGAGTTCGACTCCGATCAACTGCTGTGGCAGCAAACCGTCCGCGAGGTGGTCGCCAAGCAGTGTCCACCGACCCTGATCCGTGAGGTCGCCGATAAGGGCGCCGATCCGGAGGGGCTGTGGCGTACCTATGCGGAGCTGGGATGGATGGAGCTGACCGACCCGGCCGACGCGGTGGAACTGGCGATCGTGCTGGAGGAGCTGGGCCGGGCCACCGACCCGACTCCGTATCTGGCCACCATGACCCAATTCGCGCCGCTCGCACCGGATTTCGTCCGCCAGGGTGAGCCGGGCGCCGCGGTGCACGACGGTGTGTCGGCGGTGCGCGACCGGGATGGCTGGCTGCTGAGCGGCACCGCGCGTCATGTGCTCGACGGCGATCGGGCGCGGCAGCTGGCGGTCGTGACCGACGCCGGTGTCTTCGTGGTGCCCGCCGACGACGTCATCGTGCGGCGCGCGGCCGTGTTCGATCCGGTGCTGCATCTCGCCGAAGTGAGCTTTGTCGAGGTGCGGGTTCCGGACGATCGCTACCTGCGTGTCGATCCGCAACCCGCGCGCCACCTGGCCACGACCGGAATGGCGCTGACCATGGTCGGCGCGTGTCGACGAGTACTGGACATGGTGCTCGAGCATGTGCGCGGTCGACAGCAGTTCGGCGTGCCGATCGGCTCGTTCCAGGCGGTCAAACACAAGGCCGCCGATATGCACATCGCGATCGAAAGAGCCCGCGCCCTGGCGTATTTCGCGGCGATGACGATCCGGGAGAACGATCCGCGGCGGCGCCTGGCCGCGTCGATGGCCAAGGCCGCGGCGGGCGAATGCCAATCGCAGGTGTTCGGCCGCGGCATGCAGTTGTTCGGCGCCATGAGCTTTACCTGGGAAAACGACCTGCAGTTCGCGCTCAAGCGGGCCAAAGCCGGTGAGCTGTTGCTCGGCGGCGCGGCCGAGCACCGGGCGCTGATCGCCGAGGAGTACCGTGCGACTGACTTTTGATACCGAGGTCGAGGAGTTCCGGGCCGAATTCATCGCCTTCCTCACCGAATTCATGCCCGACGAGGCGGTGGCGGCCCAGGATCGGCCGATCTCCAGTGCGGAGGTCCCGCCGTGGGCGCGGGAATGGCAGCGGTTGCAGTTCGACCACGGCTGGTTGCTGCCCGGCAATCCACCGGAATTCGGCGGCCGCAATGCCGGAATCCTGCAGCAGTATGTGCATTTGGAGGAGCTGTCCAAGCGGCGCATCTATCACAGCTTCAATCCGCAGGGGCTCGGCATCATCGCCGCCTCGCTGCTGTCGTTCGGCAGCGAGGAGCAGAAGAAGCATTGGGCGGCAAGGATTTTGCGGGCCGAGATCACCGCGGCGCTCGGCATGAGCGAACCGGGGGCGGGGTCGGATCTGGCCGGGCTGCGCACCCGGGCCGTGCGCGACGGCGATCATTTCGTGGTCAACGGGCAGAAGGTATGGACCTCCGGCGCACACGACGCCGACGTGCTGCTCACCTTCGTGCGTACCGATCCGGATGCGCCCAAGCACAAGGGCATCAGCGTGCTGCTGATCCCCGCCGACACTCGCGGCGTGACCCGTCGACCGTTCGCTTCCATCTGCGGACCGAACGATCTGGACTTCAACGAGGTGTTTTTCGAGGACGTCCGGGTGCCCGCGGAAAATCTGGTCGGCCCGCTGCACGGCGGCTGGGGAGTGGCCAACGGTTCGCTCGGACATGAGCGCACGCTGCTGTGGCTCAGTTTCGCCGACCGGCTGCAGGAGCTGATCGAGGACTTCCATCCGCGCACCGTGCTCGATCGCGACCGGTACGCGACGCTGGTCATGGATGCTCAGGCGCTGCGGTTGCTCGGGTCGGCGGCGCTGGCGCGCGAGGCGCGGGGCCAGCAGGACGTGGCCGCACTGTCGGTGCTGAAACTGCTCGGCTCGGAGGCGGTGCAGAACGGTTCGGAACAGGCGCTGTCCGCGCAGGGTCCCGACGGCCTGATCCATCCGGCAATGACCGCGCCGTTCAACCCGCTGAACAATGACAATTTCATCAGCAGTTGGTTCGAGCGGTACGTCCGCAGCTTCGCCGGAACCATCGCCGGCGGCACCTCCGAAATTCAGCGCAATATCGTCGCCGAGCGGGTGCTCGGACTGCCCAGGTAGCGGAGTTCGCAATGCATATTCTGTACGCCGTCGCCGATAAGATCGCGACCATCACCCTGAATCGTCCCGAGGTCGCGAACGCCCAGAACGGTGAATTACTGGACGAACTCGATGCGGCATGGGCTCGGGCGGCGGCCGACGACGACGTATCGGTGATCGTCCTGCGGGCCGAAGGCAAGCATTTCTCCTCCGGTCATGATCTGCGCTCGGGCGGGCCGCTACCGGACAAGATCACCCTGGACATGATCTACAACGTCGAATCGCGCCGCTACCTGGAGTATTCGCTGCGCTGGCGGAATGTGCCGAAACCATCCATCGCCGCGGTGCAGGGGCGCTGCATCTCCGGTGGCCTGCTGCTGTGCTGGCCGTGCGATCTGATCGTCGCCGCCGAGGACGCGCTCTTCTCCGATCCGGTCGTGCTGATGGGCATCGGCGGCGTCGAATATCACGGGCACACTTGGGAATTGGGCCCGCGTAAGGCCAAGGAGATCCTGTTCACCGGACGTCCGGTCACCGCGCGCGAGGCCGAGCAGGTCGGCATGGTGAACAAGGTGGTGCCTCGTGCCGAGTTGGATACGCAGACCACCGAGCTGGCCACCCAGATCGCCGCGATGCCACCGTTCGGGTTGCGTCAGGCCAAGCGCGCGGTGAATCAAACGCTGGACATACAGGGCTTCTACGCCGCCATCCAATCGGTCTTCGATGTGCACCAGACCGGGCACGGCAATGCCCTCAGCCATTCCGGGCTGCCGATTCTGGTGCATCTGGACGAGATGAAGCAAAAGATGCAGTAGGCGCCGCGGTGCGTGAGGCGTTCCGTGACGGGATCGGTACGAAGGTCCGTTCCTGGCGCGTCGTAGCTACGCGGGAGCTGATTCTGGTTGTGGCAGAACGCCTTTCGCCGAATGCGGTCTGGTGGCCATGTCGAACCGGGCGGAGTCGGTGGCCAGCGTCGTTGCGAACCTCGTGTCAGTTGTCGAGGCGGCAAATCCATTGTTGGAGTTCGCCGCTGGGGACCGATCGCGGCTCGTAGCCAGCGCGCTCGAAGAGCCGCTGACTAGGGAAGTTCCGAGTATGGATGTTCGCGGTCGCCACCACGTCAACCGCACCGCTTTCTCGTGCGTTTTCGAGGACGACACTGTGCACTTCCTCCAGTGTCCGGTCCGCAACCGATCCACCCCGGCCACGAACCGTCCTGCTGACACCGATTGCTGCGACATGAACAGAGAACAGCGAGGTAGACACCTCCGGAATCGCGTGAGCGACCGCGAGGATTTCGTTGCTGGGGTTGGACCATCCGACTATCAGCAGACTGCCTGCCTTCAAGCAGCGCGAGCTCTGCCGGATGATGCTTTGCGCGGTCCATTCCCACGGTTTCGGATGAGGCATCTTCCGCCCCTCGGGCGTCCTAGGGTACGGCTCTGTACACGAGAACTCGTGAAATGGATGTTTTTTCACCTCGGTACGTTCGGTGATCGCGCTCCAGCGGATGTCTGTCAGATTCACTGTGCAGACTGGCTATTCGTAGCCAGCCAGTCCTCCAGATCAGCTCGACTCGGCCGAGCGGCAAGCACTCGCTCGTAGGCGTCGACGAACTCGTTGTCGTCGTCTGGCTCGGGGAAATCTATCTCGTCCACGGGCACATCCAGCACCCACGCAAGGTGCTCGGGCGAGGCGGCACCGGCCTCGACCCGGCGCTGGAGCGCATCGACCAGAGCGGAAGGAAACACGCGGGCGGCTGACTGTTGCTGGCGCACAATCAATTGCTTCGCACCGCCGATCACTCCCTGGTCCTCACCCGCATTGGCGCGAATCAGACTAGGTGTGGTCCGCTTCAGAGCGGCAACCACTTCCGCCGACACCACTACTCCCAGCGAGGCTAGTCGTTTTTTCAGGGCCATCGTGGATACCCCCGTCTGCCAGAGGAATTCCGCGACGCCGCGCTCATCTATTTGCTGCCAATCTTGCCGGGCAATCAAGTCATCCGGCAGTAGCAACTCTGCCGCGAATCGGTCGGCTGGCGCCTCGTCCTTCTCTCCTGGTTGGGAGTCCCCGTTGTGGTGGCCGAGCGCGAAATGCGCCAGCTCATGAGCCAATGACCAATTGCTCCGGAACCAGTACGGGGTCGTCGCGAGTATGACAATTGCCCGGGAGCCGATGCTCAGTGAGTAATCGGTGGACAACATCGGCAGGCGAACTACGTCCACCCTTAGCTGATCCTCGACGACCGCGCCGTAGTCTCTCACGAAATGTTCACCCAGCATCTTCCGCATGGCGGCGGCGCTACCGGGTAGCGGTAAACTCGGAGACGGCCCTTCCGGGAAGGCCGCTTCATAAGTTTCGGCCACCTGCCGAAGTAGCTCGTCATCGTTCGGCCGTCCCGGATTGATTCGAATACCCTGACCGGCGTCCCAACTGTGCCGAGCGGCGATCCTGACGCGATGCGGATCTGGTTCGCCGGTGACCAGCCAGTAGAGGTCGGTGCCGAGTTCGTCGGCGATCCTGGCAAGTTCCACTGACGAGAATCCCCGCTGCCCATTCAGAGCTCGCGACAACGCGTCGGTCTTCATGCTCGTTCGCTCCGCGAGCTGTCGCTGATTCATGTCAAACGGCATGCGTGACCGGATCCGATCACCTACTGCCCGCAGCTCGTCGTCCATATCTCTAGCCTAGCGTCGATGTTGGGAATATCCCAACGTCTTGCGGGACCAATTCACCGAGATTTGAGCTACGCGACGCAGCGGCACGTCCTGCTACCGTTGACAGGTAGCACCTGGGCGCATTCAGCACCACAACACGCATCTACGGCGGGGCCAGCGGCCGTCCGGGCTCGGACCACGACCTACTCACCCTCATCAACCGATCGCCTTCACCAGTGGTTTGAGCGCCTGCGAGTCGCGGGTGTTGGCGGCCGAAACCGCCACGGACAGAGTACGCATCCGCCACGACCGAACATCATGCAACACAATCGATTTCAACGTGAGCGAAACGAATTACATCCATGTGAGATACGGTCCAATTGGCATTGCGCCTACACCCGCGCTCCGATGGATTGATCCATCGGAGCGCGGAGGTGCTGCTGAATTACTCTCGAGGGCCTTCGAATAACTCCGCGCCGGTAGGTCGCGCGTCCGTTACTAGACCGGCTGACATCAGCGATTCGAGGATTTCTCCTACATCTTCGCCGCGAATAGCGAGCATCTGTGCGAACGAGAACGGTTCGCCGACCATTCCGTCCGGGTAGACCGCCGACCATGTCCCGTTGTCGCGCCGAAGCCAAGACGACGGGACCTCCATGGGTTCCGGCGTGCGAGCTGGCAGGGCGCGCAACTCGTCCGCCAGCCTGGTCAGCTCGTGCTGATCCATGGCTAGAACCCGAAGCGCGTGCGCGGAGTCGACTGGGGCACAAGCCGTTTGGTGTGAACGAGGAACGTCTTGGCCTGCAACTTGACCGCGCATGCCGTGATGGGGCATTCCTTGTGCGTCTGCATGACATGGTGCGCGAGTTCGGGGGTCATCTGGTCGCGCGCGTGGTGGTCGAGAAGGTAATCCATGGCAGGGTCCTTCCAAAGGCGTTGGATGCACCCGGCCCCAGGGCGGAGGGGTCGCCATCAGCGAATCGCGCTCCGTGTGCGATGGCTGGTGTGCCCTAACAGACTGCGGCGGTGGAAGTTAGGGCCATTCCTGGGGCCGTGTGCAGACATGAGAATGCGCCGTGGAAGGGGGCAGAAGAATTACAAGGAGTTATACCGTCAAGTGATCGAGGCCGAGACTGTGCGCGAGCGACTGAATGCGACCTTCGACCGCCCGACGCCGGGCGCGCCGTATCAGCGCGGAAACGGAGTCGAGAACCATTGGGTCCATCCGGACACGTTGGGGGTCAACCATTTCGGCTTCGGAGAATGCTTGGACGGCTCCGGCGTCATCACCGGTCGCTGTGAGTGCGTGCCCGTAGTCGGTCCAGTAGTACACAACTCTGTTGGGTGCCTGAACCGGGCGCGGGTCTATCCCTCGCGCTATGCTGACAGCTTCGTCACTGTCGCCGAGTTCTGCCGCTACCGATACCTGCCATATGGCGGTGCTCGTTGGACCGAACCAGAGCAGGCCGAATCCGCCATCCTCGGAATCGCCGAGAGAGCCTGCCTCCGAGAACGCTTCGCTCAAAAAGCCCGATGCGCCGCTTGCGTCTCCGGATACCGCGCTGGCGAGCGCGCCTCGGCACAGTAGATTCCCGTAGGCTTGGCGCACGTCGATGTCGCCGAGCATCGGTTGAATCTCGCTCGCGGTTCGGGTTGCCAGTCGGCTGGTTAGTCCGGCGTTCTCCGGTGGCATCGCATTGAGCCTGGAAATCTCAGCTAGGCCGATCCACTGCGGGGAATCGAGATCGAGAGCAACATCCATGCCGATCCCGGCAACGGTCGCGGCAAGGTCGGGATAGCCGACGCCCTTGACCAGAAATCGGGCGTTGAACGTGGCCTCTACAAACTCCGGCCCCTTGTAGTAGAAGGCATCTCGTAGTAAATCAGCCATGCCGGGCGCGAGACCAGCGTAATCCGCAGCGTTGCGCAGGATCGACGAACGCCTGACCGCCTCACGGACGGCGTCTCGCGGTCGATCGGGCTTGCGTCGTTCACCGACGGACATTTCCAGACACGCTGATCTGATGTCGGGCACGACGGCTGTCGCGGCTGCCTTGGCCGGGTCCGTAGGGTCTCCAGGCTGTCCGAGAAGTTGCGACACGGTGACATTCAGAGCCTGCGCAATCGCTACTTGGGTGGCCCGACGATCGAGTGCACGCTGTCCGCTCTCGATCAGGGAGATATAGCCTTGCGAGACTCCCGAGCGGTCAGCCAGCATCTTCTGACTGATGCCGCCGCGTCGGCGTCGCCAGTACCGGATGCGTTGGCCGGTGTGCTCCATATGCTGAGGGTAAGCCTCCCCGGTAATACCCACCAGACTTCCAGTCAGGTAGCACTGACGAGCTGCAACGGGTCGGCGCGGCGCTGGACAACGCGCACCGCTACTTCGACGGCGCGGTCGTGCTATGCGGGTCAGACAGTGTCCGACACCACCGTGATCACGGCCGTGATCTGGTCCAGTTCGCGCGGTATCGCACCGCCGAAATGGGTCAGGCCAGGCGCAATCACCGCGTCCGCGTTCATCTTGCGCGCCAGGGCGACCAGTTGTGCCACCGGATTGTCGGTCTTGGCGCTGAAGGCAACGGTTTTGGTGAGGTTGTAGCCGAGACGCCCGGCTAGGCTCCGGATCTGGGTTTCGTCCCAGCCCTGCCGTATTCCGGATACATCGCTGCGGAGATAGCCGATCGCGGTTGGAGCGAATTTCATGGCGGGCGCCTCGGAGTTTGCGGTTCGGATCTACAGGTGAACCAGGCGCGGTGCCGCGCCCGCGGTGCGGATACGGGTGCCCGCCTCGCGGGTGAGTTCCCGTGTGCTGCCGAGCAATCCGTCCAGGATCAGGACGCGGCGGATATGCCGCTGCAGGTCGTGTTCGGCGGTGAAGCCGATACCGCCGAGTGTCTGCTGACAGTGTCGAGCCGCGATCAGTGCCGCGCGTCCGGCGGCGGCCTTTGCCAGCAGCGCGCCGAACTCGTCGTCGGCGGCCGTGAGGGTGGCCTCGGCGCCTTCGATGGCGACCAGCGTCTCGGCGAGGCGGTGCCGGATCGCCTGGAACGATGCGACGGGACGGCCGAATTGCTTGCGGTCCAAGGCATGTCGGCGGGCCAGCGACAGCATGGCGCGGCTGCTGCCGAGCAGCCACCAAGCCAGGGCCGCACGACTGGCCGCCACCCCGATAGCGGTTCCGGTCTGTACCGGGTGCAGGGGGAGTTCTTCGTCCACCGTGGTGCCGGGTCGATCGGTACGCTCCCAGACGACCCACGACCCACCGGCGAACGGCAGCGGGTGCGTGGCGCCGAGGGACGTACCGGCGGCGTGGGCGATGACATCGTTGAGCAGTGGCGCGTGCGCACCGGTCTCGCCGAGCAGGCGGAACACCAGAGGTATTGCCACGTCCGGCATTTCGGTGAGCAGGTCGGGCCAGCCGAGGTCGGTCAGCGCCTGATCGAGTTGCTGACCCGACGTCGCCGTCATCGTCTTGCGCAGCGTATCGGTGAGCAGTTCGAGCTCGGCGGTATCGGTATCGATGCTGGTCACGACTTACTCCTTGCCCAGGTCGAGCAGACGGCGCGCGATGATATTGCGCTGGATCTCGGCCGTGCCGCCGTAGATGGTGGCCGCGCGCGAATAGAGGAATTCGGTGCGCAATTCGGGATCGGTCAGCTCTACCGAGCCAGGCAGCACGTCGCGCATGGTGTCGAACAGTTGCTGTTCGGCACCGGCCAGTAGCACCTTGTCGATCGAGGTTTCCGGTCCGAGGTGCTCGCCGTCCGCCAACCGCTGCTGGGTCAGCCGGGAGCGGCAGCGCAGCGTATGCAACGCCAGATAGGCGGCGCCGAGGTCGGCGTCGTCGGCCACCGTGGCCGCGGTCGTCAAGCGGTCGAGCCTGGTGAACAGATAAGCGCCACGGTGCCAGAAGCAGGTGGAGCGCTCGTGCGGGAGCAGATCCATCGCGACCCGCCAGCCATCGCCGGGCCGCCCGAGCATGCGGTCACCGGGTATCACGACATCGTCGAAATACACCTCGGCGAATTCGTCGACGCCGTGCATGGTGCGCAGCGGACGCACCGTGATGCCGGGGGAGTCCATATCGAGGAAGAACGCGGTGATCCCGTCGTGTCCGGGGGCGGTGCGGGTCAGCAGGACGCAGCGCGCCGAGTACTGGGCCAGACTGGTCCACACCTTCTGGCCGTTGACCACCCAATCATCGCCGCGTGCAACGGCTTTCGTTGTCAGCGAGGCCAGATCGCTGCCCGAACCCGGCTCCGAGAAACCCTGGCACCACTGCTCGCGGCCGGACAGCAGCAACGGCACCATTTCCGCTGCCAGCTCCGGGCGCGCATACGAAATCATCGTGGGCGCAAGCACTTCGACCATCGAATAGAGTCCGGGCTCGGCCAGGTCGCGGGTGGCGACCTCCTCACCGAGAATCGCGCGGAGCATGGCGGGCCCGCC
>NZ_BDBY01000076.1 GCF_001613225.1 Nocardia pseudovaccinii NBRC 100343 | reverse complement strand
AGACCGCCGATCTCGGCGGGCCAGCCATAGCGCATCCAGTCCGCGTCGTAGAGGGCCCGGCGCACGCGGGCCAACTGCGCGACCTGACCGTCCAGCGAATGATCCGGACCGGGGGACAGATCGTGCTCGTCCAGCCACGCCCGCACACCGGACCGGAATTCGGACACGTCCATGGTCATCCGCGGGTGTTCTCGAAGGCGTGTGGGATGCCCGAATCGTGCACGCCGCTACGGCGGATGAAGGTCATCCGGCGCGTCTTCAGCCGCCATCCCGCTTCGGTTCGCACGATGCTGTCGGTGTAGTAGCCGATGCGCATATCGTGGGTGCTGTGGTCGATGAAGCACAGCGGCTGCGTGCCCGCGGCGGTGTCACCGTCGATGTCGAGAACCGGTGTGCCCGTGAGGAAAAGCCCCTTCGGCGCGGCGGCGACCAGCTCCGGGAACAGGTCGAGGGTATAGGTGTCGCCGAATGCGCTGTAGGTGCCGTCGGGGGTGAATACCGCGAGCAGGCCATCGATATCGCCCTTGGTGATCGTCACCGCGTAGCGGGCCAGCAGCTGCTGGATCTCCAGCAGATCATCATTTCTGGACATGGACCTTGCCGCCTTTCATGACGAACCGCACGTTCTGGGTGACGGTGATGTCGCGCAACGGATCTCCCGGCACGCCGATGATGTCGGCCAGCTGTCCCTCGGCCAGCCGACCGCGGTCGGTGACATCGATCAGTTCGGCCGCGCGCACGGTGGCCGCGCGCAGCACGTCGATCGGGCTCATACCGCGATCGACCAGCGCCACCAATTCGTCGGCGTTGCGGCCGTGCGGGATCGCCGGTGCGTCCGTGCCGACGGCGATCTTCACCCCGGCCTCGTAGGCCGCCCGGACCGAGGTGCGGGCCTTCGGGAACATCTCGGCTGCCTTGGCCTGCAAGGCCGGATCCGCCTTGGACACATCCATCGCATCGGCGAGCCGGGTGGTCGGGACCAACCAGGTGCCCGCCGCCACCATCATCTTGATCGCCTCGTCGTCGATGAGGAAGCCGTGCTCGATACAGTCGATTCCGGCGTCGACGGCATGTTTGACCGCCTCCGCCCCGTGCGTGTGGGCGGCGACCTTGAGCCCGCGCCGGTGCGCCTCGTCGACGATCGCACGCAGCTCCTCGTCCGAATAGTGTTGCGCCCCAGGTGCTCCGGTGAGCGACATGACGCCACCGGAGACGCAGATCTTGATCAGCTGCGCGCCGTGCTTGATCTGGTATCGCACCGCCTTGCGTACCTCGTCGACGCCGTTGGCGATGCCCTCCTCGAGGGTCAGCTTCAGCACGTCGGGCGCGAAGGCGGAGAACATGGTCGGATCCAGGTGGCCACCGGTGGGCGTGATCGCGTGTCCCGCCGGGACGATCCGCGGACCCTCGATCCAGCCCGCGTCGATCGCCTTGCCGAGCGCGACATCCAGCAGGTAGCCGCCGGTCTTCACGAACAGTCCGAGGTTGCGCACGGTGGTGAAACCGGCCCGCAGCGTGCGGCGGGCATTGCCCACCGCACGCAGCATGCGCAGTGCCGGATCGTCTTTCACACTGGAGGCCAGGCCGGTCTCGCCGCGACCGCCCATGAGGAGGTTGACCTCCATATCCATCAGGCCGGGCAGCAGCACCACATCACCGAGATCGATGACCTCGTCGGCATCGTCCGCGGTTGCGCCGAGGCCGACGATCCGATCGCCGTCGACGCGAATGATGCCGGGTCGGATTATCTCGCCGGTGTCGATATCGAGTAGACCGGCCGCCTTCAGTGTCAGCATGGGTTAGACCACCGGCTCCTTGATCACGTCGAGATAGGCGGCGCCGGAGTCGGGCACCCGCGGCTGCTTCCACACCTCGATCGGGAACGACACCATCACCAGCGACTGCAGCAGGTGGAACAGGTGCCGGGCGTCATCGGGCAGCTCGGACAACTCGAACTTGTCGCAGTAGTCCAGCGCCGCCTGCAGGCGCGGGAAGACGGTGTCGTACAGGTCCTGCATCTCCTCCATCGGGGAGGCAAGCCGCTTGGCGTAACGCTCGGGCTCGGTGGCCAGGATCCAGTCCGAAAACCGGTCCAGGTCGGCGAATTCGGCGGGCAGCGCCTTCTCAGTTGTTTCGGGCATCGCGGTACTCCTTGACGATCTTCTGAACGGTGAGGTGCAGGTGGCGCAGCAGCACTTCCTGGTCGTTGAGCGGGAACTCGGTGATCACACCGGTCTCGAGCATGGTCTGGGTCGCCTCGAGTGTGTTGGCGTCCTGCAGCGCGTATTCCTTGAAAGTGACCGCCGCCAGTTCCTTGCCGAGACGTTCACGCGCGGTCTTCGACGGCACGAAGTACAGATTCGCCTCGAAGATGTGCTTGTTCACCGCGGTCGGCCAGTAGTGGTAGGTCAGGTACCAACCCGGCGCCCAGATGAGGATGCCGAAGTTGGGGAAGACCTCGAATTCGTCGATGCCCCAAGCCTTGTGGCCTGCGGGGTTGACACCGGACGGCAGCGGATCCAGGCCCTCGATATCGGGGCGCTCCCACGGGCCGAACAGGCCGCTGCGCAGTTCGCGCTCGATCGGCTTGACCATATTGATGTCCTTGGGCGGGGCCATACCGCCCCACGAGGACACCATCGAATGCGGGGTCCAGCACTCGTAGTGCAGCGCCTCGAAGCCGACATTGAGCAGTTTGTCGGCCTCGTCCTTGACCGCCTGCTTCATATGCAGCACCGGCGCGTGGTAGAACTCGGCGAAGGCGTCGATGAACAGCTTCCAGTTGCTGCCGATCTCGGCCTTGTAGCTGTAGACCTCGGTCATCTCGTGGAAGGGGTAGCCCTCCAGGCCCTTCGCCCATGCGCCGAGGTACTCCTCCAGTGGCTGGGCGTTGTCGTCGAGGTTGATGAAGATGAAGCCTTCCCACACCTCGCAGCGCACGGCCTTGAGCCCGAACTTGCTCTTGTCGAGGTCGAAGAATTCCTTCTCCTGCTGGACGAAGGTGGCCTCGCCCTCGAGGCTGTAGCGCCAGGCGTGGTATTTGCAGGTGAACTGCCTGCAGCTACCGGCGGTCTCCTCGCCAGGGAAGTCGTCCCAGACCAGTTTGTTGCCGCGGTGCCTGCAGATGTTGTAGTAGGCCCGGACCTGCTGATCGTGGTCCTTGACGATGACGAACGAGGCGTTGACGCAGGCCAGCTCCCTGGTGAAATAGCTGCCGACGCGCGGCAACCGCTCCACCCGGCCGACATTGAGCCAGCTCTTCTTGAAGATGGCTTCCTGCTCGTCCTTATAGAACTGGGGATCGGTCGAGTCGGTGAAGTCGACCATCTCGGTGCCGAGCTCGGGATAGTTCTCCGTCCAGCTGCCCGCCGTCGGTTTGGTGAAGTGTGGCAAGGGATTTACCTTTCAGGGTCGGGCTGTACGCCGAAGGTGTTGAGCGCGATGGCCAGCAGGATGTAGCCGCCGACCGTGAAAACCAGGTCCATGCGCTGCTTTTCATCGAGTCGTTCGGCAAGTGCCGCCCAGGTCTGGTCGGACAGTTCGGATTTGTCGTCGAGTTCGTCGACGGCGGTGAGGACGAGGCGGTCGAAGTCGTCGGCGGCCTCGCCGCGGGTGACGGCCTCGATCTCGTCGAGGGTCAGTCCGGCATCCTGGCCGAACCGCAGATGATGGGCCCACTCGTAGGCACAACCGCGCCGGTGGGCGACCCGCAGGATCGTCAACTCGCGCACCCGGGGCGGCAGCGTGGACCGGAACAGCAAGTAGACGCTGAATCCGAGATAGGCCTCGGTCAGGTCCGGGTGCCGGGCCAGCGGTCCCATGGCGGGGCCTGCCCCTTCCGCGTTGCGGATCGCGCGCGGCAGCAGCCCCTTGAAGGCGTCGCGGGTTCGGTCGTCCCATTCGTCCGCGGGCAACGGCGGCAGACGCATTCCTGTCCTCCTCTCATGAGAATTAGATTCTCCAAAACTGAAGACTAGATTTCCATGGACGGATGCGATAGTCAACGTCGGCGTTGCAACCGGGCGAAATCCCAGCTGACGACGTGGTCCGGCGTCAGCCGCAGCCAGCCGTGGCGGCCGTCGTACCGAAACGGCTGCCCGCCCATGTACTTGTCGGCGAACAGCCGCTCCGGTTCGGTGAGCTCCTCGACCGGCGTGCCGGTGCGCGGCGTTTCGCCGACCACTTCGACGCGTCCGCGCAGTTCGACGCCGCGCAGCTGCAGGAAGTCGGTCCCGCCGTCGTCGACGATCGCGCTGATCCGTGGATCACGGGTGATATCGGTCCACCGCTGGCTGCGCACCAGCGAGTTCAGCCACAGGGCCGTGCCGTCCCAGGCGAACCACAGTGGGCTCGTGTGCGGGTGTCCGCCGGGGCCGAGGGTGGCGACCCGGCAGATCGGCTGGCCCCGCAGGAAGGCGTCGCGTTCGGTGGCGGTCATCGCGATCGCCCGTGCTCGTCGCTGCTCAGTCATGGTCGTCTTCCGATCAGATGTTGATTCTCCAAAGAAGAGAATATAGTTTTCTAATAACGAGAGCGCGACGAAATGCGTGTTCCGTCGGTCCTTCGATGCGATCGGCTCGGGGATCGCCTGAGCGGAAAGGAGATTCACCATGACGGCGCCGATTCGCCCCGGTGAACAGTTCGCCAGCACCGTATGCGGCACCCGGGTGGTGGTGGTCCGGGCGCCCGCCGACGCTCGGCCGGAAATCGCGTGCGGTGGCGCGCCCATGGTGCCCGCGGCCTCGGCCCCGCCAGGGAAATCAGCTGGGGCCGATGCGGTCACGTTGATCGGGAAGCGCTATGTCGACGCGGCGGAAACCGTCGAGTTGCTGTGCACCAGTTCCGGTACCGGCGAGCTGACCTGCGATGGGGCCGCGATGACCTTGAAGGCCGCCAAAGCGCTGCCTGCCTCCGACTGAAAGGGGTTGCCCCGTGCGCGACGACACGAACGTCGGAGGCATGAATTTCGAACTCACCGAGGATCAGCAGCTGATCCGCAGCACGGTCGCCGAACTGTGCCGCAAGTTCGACGACCAGTACTGGATGGAAAAGGACCAGGCGCACGAATTCCCGACCGAGTTCTACAACGCCATCGCCGAGGGCGGCTGGCTGGGCATCACCATCCCGGAGGAATACGGCGGACACGGGCTGGGCATCACCGAGGCCACGCTGCTGGCCGAGGAGGTGTCCCGATCGGGCGGCGGCATGAATGCAGCCAGCTCGATCCACATGTCGATCTTCGGCATGCATCCCGTGATCGTGCACGGATCCGCGGAATTGAAACAGCGGACGCTGCCGCGCATCGCCACCGGTGATCTGCACGTGTGCTTCGGCGTCACCGAACCCGGTGCGGGCCTGGACACCACCCACATCACCACCTTCGCGCGCCGCGATGGCGACCACTATGTCGTCAACGGCCGCAAGGTGTGGATCTCCAAGGCGATGGAGTCGGAGAAGATCCTGCTGCTGACCCGCACCCAGCGCTACGACGAGGTCACCAAGAAGACCGACGGCATGACGCTGTTCCTCACCGACCTCGATCGCGCGCACGTCGATATCCGGCCGATCGCGAAGATGGGCCGCAATGCCGTCACCTCCAACGAGGTGTTCATCGACGGGCTGCGCATCCCGGTCGAGGATCGAGTGGGGGAGGAGGGCAAGGGATTCAGCTATCTGCTCGACGGCCTGAATCCCGAGCGCATGCTGATCGCCGCCGAGGCCCTCGGGCTGGGCCGGGTCGCACTCGACCGGGCCACGAAATACGCCAAGGAGCGCGTGGTATTCGGCAGGCCGATCGGCATGAACCAGGGCATTCAATTCCCACTCGCCGATTCGCTGGCCCACCTGGATGCCGCGGAATTGGTGCTGCGCAAGGCGACCTGGCTCTACGACAACGGGAAAGCGTGCGGACGCGAGGCGAACACCGCCAAATATCTGTGCGCCGACGCGGGATTCACGGCGGCCGACCGGGCCCTGCAGACCCACGGCGGCATGGGTTACGCCGAGGAATACAACGTAGCCCGCTATTTCCGGGAGGCCCGCGTCATGCGGATCGCCCCGATCAGCCAGGAAATGATTCTGAACTACCTGGGCTCCCACACGCTGGGCCTACCCAGAAGCTATTAGCAGAGGCAGGAAATAACCGAATGGCAGCCAAGAACGGACTTTTCGAGCTGACCGGGCGGGCCGCGATGGTCACCGGCGCGGCGGGCGGCATCGGCTCGGCGGTGGCGCAGGCCCTCGCCGCGCAGGGCGCGGCGGTGCTGGTCACCGACGTCGATGCGGACGCGGCCGCGGCCGTCGCCGAGAAGATCATCGGAAACGGTGGTAGTGCGGCGAGTTTCGCCCTCGACGTGTCCGATCGCGCGGCCGCCGACGCCGCCGCCGCCAAGGCCGCCGAATTGGCAGGCGGCACACTGCATATCGTGGTGAACAACGCCGGGGTCACCGATCCGCACATGTTCGCCGATACCAGCGTCGACTCGATGCGGCGCCTGTACGAGATCCACACGCTGGGCACCTTCAACTGCTCGCAGGCGGCCTTGCCGTACCTGCCGACCGACGGCACCGGGCGCATCATCAACGTCACCTCGTCGGCCGGGCTGATCGGCACGCTGGGGCAGGTCAACTACTCCGCGGCCAAGGCGGCCATCATCGGCATCACCAAATCCCTGGCTCGCGAATTGGCACGCAAGAACATCCTGGTGAACGCGCTCGCGCCGCTGGCGGCCACGCCGATGACCGAGACCATTCGCACCGGCGACAAGTTCGCGGCGCAGATGCTGAACCGAATTCCGTTGCGGCGCTGGGCCGATCCCGCGGAGGTGGCCGGCGCCTTCGTCTTCCTCGCCTCCGATGCCGCCTCGTTCGTCACCGGGCAGGTGCTGCCGGTGGACGGCGGCATGGTGATGTGATGCCGGATACGGCGCAGGGACCATTGGCGGGTATCACCGTCGTCGCCCTGGAACAGGCGGTGTCGGCGCCGATGTGTACCCGCACACTCGCCGATTTCGGCGCCCGCGTGATCAAGATCGAAAATCCGGACGGTGGCGACTTCGCCCGGTATTACGACGATGTGGTCGAGGGGCAGGCGGCGCATTTCGTCTGGGTCAACCGCGGCAAGGAATCGGTGACCCTCGACCTGAAAACGCCTGCGGGCGTGGCGATTCTGCATCGCCTGCTGGATCGGGCCGAGGTACTGGTATCGAATCTGGCGCCTGGTGCGACCGACCGGCTCGGTCTCGCACCGGCGGATCTGGCCGAGCGGCACCCAAATCTGATCGCGGTATCGATCGACGGATTCGGCTCGGGTGGGCCGCTGTCGCACAAGCGCGCCTACGACCTGCTGGTGCAGGCCGAATCGGGCGTGTGCGCGGTCACCGGATATCCGGATGCCCCGGCGAAACCGGGCCCGCCGATGGCCGATGTCATCACGGGACAGTATGCGGCGCTGTCGATTCTGGCATCGCTGTGCGGACGACAGCGCCGGGGATCCGATGCGGGCGCGACGATCGCGGTCAGCCTGTTCGACACCATGGCCGATGTGATGGGCTATCACCTCACCTACGCCAGGCACTCCGGAAAAGATATGCAACCGTTGGGCATGAGCTCGGCGGCGGTCGCGCCCTACGGTGCCTACCGCACCGCGGACGGACAGACCGTGGTGATCGGCACCACCAACGATCGGGAGTGGCAGCGGCTGGCCCGCGACATCATCGACCGCCCCGACCTGGCCGACGACGAGGGCCTGCGCACCAATCCGGACCGCTGTAAGCGGCGCGACGTCCTCGATGAGGCCATCGGATCCTGGTGCGCCCGACACGATCTCGCGCGGATTCAAGAACTCGCCGACGCGGCCGGGATCGGCAACTCGCGCTACAACCTGCCCAGCGAGGTCATCGCCCACCCGCAACTGTCGGCCCGCGATCGCTGGCGCAGCATCGACACCCCGTCCGGCCCGATCCCGTCGCTGCTGCCACCGGCGATTGTCGACAGTTTCGATCCGCCCATGGGCGCGGTTCCCGGACTCGGCGAGCACACCGACGCCGTACTGTCCGAAATCGGCTGCGGCGGCGCGGAAATCGATGAACTCCGCGCGGCGGGTGCAATCGGTCCGGCGTATCGGCAACCCGCGGGGCGGGCATGAGTTCGCTGCTGACCGAGGATCGTGACGGCGTACGAACCTTGACACTGAATCGGCCGCATCGCAAGAACGCGATCGATGCCGGACTGTGGCAGGCGCTGGCGGATGCGCTCCGGGCCGCCGCGGCCGATCGCACCGTGCGAGCGCTGGTGCTCACCGGGGCCGGTGGCACTTTCTGTTCCGGCGCCGACATTTCGGTGCCCGATAACGGGCATCCGGTCTATCGCATGCGGGCATTGACCGATGTGGCGTTGCTGCTGCACGAGCTGCCGATGCCGACGGTCGCGAAGGTGAGCGGCGTTGCCGTCGGCGCGGGATGGAATCTGGCGCTCGGCTGCGATCTGGTGGTGGCTACGCCCGAGTCCCGTTTCTCGCAGATCTTCGCCCGCCGCGGCCTTTCGCCGGATCTGGGCGGCTCGTGGCTGCTACCGAAACTGGTCGGGCTGCAACAGGCCAAGCGGTTGGCATTGCTGGGCGAAATGATCGACGCCGAACAGGCGCGGGAATTGAATCTGGTGACCTGGGTGGTTCCCACGGCCGAAATCGATTCCTACGTCGCCGATCTCGGCGCGCGGCTGGCGGCAGGCCCGCCGGTGGCGCTGGCACAAACCAAGGCCCTGCTCAACACGGGTGCCGATCGAACTCTGCGCGAAGCGCTCGCCGGGGAGGCCGCCGCGCAGGGCCTCAATTTCGCCACCTCGGACGCCCCGGAGGCATTCGCGGCCTTCGCCGAGAAACGAGAACCACAGTTCGACGGTCGCTGGACCGTGCACAGACCACCGGTACGCGGCGCGGACCGGTCCGAAAACGGGAGTACAGCAGATGCGTGAGGTAGTCATCGCCGGAGCGGTGCGGACCGCGATCGGCAAACGCAATGGCGGACTGTCGGGTACGCATCCCGCCGATCTGTCGGCGATCGTGCTCAATGCGCTGTCGGGCCGCACGGGCATCGACCCGGCGGTCATCGATGACGTCATCTGGGGTTGTGTCTCCCAGGTCGGCGACCAGTCCAGCAATATCGGGCGCTATGCGGTGCTCGCCGCGGGCTGGCCGGAGACCATTCCGGGCACCACGGTGAACCGGGCCTGCGGATCCAGCCAGCAGGCCCTGGATTTCGCCGCACAGGCGGTGGCGTCCGGTGCGCAGGAGGTCGTGGTCGCGGGCGGCGTCGAGGTGATGAGCCGGGTGCCGCTGGGTGCCGCGCGCGCCGATGGCATGCCCTATGGCCCGAAAGCTCTTGCCCGCTACGACAATTTCGCGTTCAACCAGGGCATCTCAGCCGAATTGATCGCGCAGAAATGGGGTTTCGACCGCACCCGGCTCGATGAGTTCTCGGTACTGTCGCACCAACGGGCCGCCGCCGCTCAGGATCGCGGCGCGTTCGAGGAGCAGATTGTCTCCGTCGCAACCGATTCCGGGACGGTGAGCGCCGACGAGGGCATCCGGCCCGGCAGCACGGTCGAGAAACTGGCCGGGCTGAAACCGGCTTTCCAGGCCGATGGTGTAATCCATGCCGGTAACTCGTCGCAGATCTCCGACGGCGCCGCGGCGCTGTTGGTGACGACTGCGGAAAAGGCGCGCGAGTTGGGGCTGACGCCGCTGGTGCGTTATCGGGCCGGTGCGGTCACCGGTGCCGATCCGGTACTCATGCTGACCGGTCCGATTCCGGCCACCGAGAAGGTATTGCGCAAGGCCGGTATCGGTCTGTCCGAGGTCGGCGTCTTCGAGGTGAACGAGGCATTCGCCCCGATCCCGCTGGCCTGGCTGGCCGAAACCGGCGCCGACCCGGACCTGCTCAATCCGCTGGGTGGCGCGATCGCCCTCGGTCACCCGCTCGGCGGCTCCGGCGCCGTACTGATGACCCGGATGATCCACCACATGCGCGACAACGGAATTCGCTACGGCCTGCAGACCATGTGCGAGGGCGGCGGCACCGCCAACGCCACCGTCGTCGAACTCGTGCACTGAAGGAGCCGACCGTGCGCCGAGACATTTTCACCCCAGACCACGACGCATTCAGGCAGCTGGCCCGCGAATTCATCGATAAGGAGGTGGTGCCGCATTACCCGGACTGGGAGCGGGCCGGGCAGATGCCGCGCGAAATCTTCGAGCGGATGGGCGAACTCGGCTTACTCGGCACCGCGATCCCCGAGGAATACGGAGGCGGCGGCATGCGGGACTACCGGTTCAATGCCGTGCTGCAGGAGGAGGCCTACCGCGCGCTCGTCACGCTCAGTACCGTCCGCACCCAGATCGACGTGATCCTGCCCTACTTCTTGGAATACGCCGACGCCGAGCAACGCGAGCGCTGGTTTCCGGGTCTGGCTTGCGGCAAGCTGCTGACCGCGATCGCCATGACCGAGCCGGGCACCGGCTCCGATCTGGCCGGTGTGCGCACCACCGCGGTTCGCGACGGCGAGGAGTACATACTCAACGGCGCAAAGACATTCATCACCGGTGGTCTGCTCGCGGATCTGGTGATCGTAGTGGCGCGCACCTCGTCGGATCCGGACAATCGGCGCGCGGGCCTGAGCTTGATCGTGGTGGAAAGCGGCCGAACCGGATTCACCAAGGGCCGGGTGCTGGACAAGCTTGGCTGCAAGGTGCAGGACACGGTGGAACTGGCATTCGACAATGTGCGCGTCCCGGTGACGAACCGGCTCGGCGCGGAGGGGCAGGCTTTCGCCTATCTCGGCCACAATCTCGCTCAGGAGCGGATAACGGTGGCCGTCGGATCGGTGGCGCAGGCCAGGTCCGCGATCACCGCGACGATCGAATATGTACAGCAGCGCAAGGTTTTCGGCCAACCGGTGGCGGCCTACCAGAACACGAAATTCGAGCTGGCCGCGCTGTCGACGGAGGTGGAGGCGGCCCAGGCCATGGTCGATCGCGCGGTGCTGGAATTGGTCGAGGGCCAGCTCTCGGGTGCCGATGCCGCGCGGGTCAAGCTGTTCTGCACCGAGGTGCAGGCGCGGGTGGTCGATCGCTGTCTGCAACTGTTCGGCGGCTACGGCTATATGACGGAATATCCGATCGCCCGGCTCTACGCCGATGCGCGTGTCGCGCGCATCTATGCCGGTACCAGCGAGGTGATGAAAATGATCATAGCCAAATCTCTCGGTCTGTGATCCAGCGCAAAAATTGGGCTACCTGAGACCCTTGTCACAGCCTCGGAACCAACCTACTGTGTCTTCAGTAGGTTGATCGAACGAAGGAGTTCGGTGTCCGATCCGGAAGCCGGTACCCCGCGGCCATATGAGACTTTGCTGGCCAAAGGTGAGTACCGCAAGCTGCAGATTCTCTCCGTCGCACAGCGACTGCTCACGCGTAACGGCTGGCGTAATACGACGCTGGCGCAGATCGCGCGGGAGGCCGGGGTCAGTACGGCCGGGGTGCTGCATCACTTCGAGTCCAAGGAACAGCTGCTGCATGCGGTACTCGAGGCTCGCGACACCGACGACGAACTCCATTCCGACCGCCGTCGCGATCTGATCGAGCAGCTCGAAAACGTCGTCGACCGGTTCCGGCGCTCGCCGGATCTGGTCGGCATGTTCACCGTGCTGCTCGTCGAGAATCTCGACCCGGACGCGCCCCTGCACGATCGCCTGCTCGGTCGGTACCGAGCCGCCGTCGCCACCATTGCCGGCGGCATCCGACGCGGTCAGCGCGCCGGCCGATACCGCACCGATCTGGACCCTGCCGTCAAGGCTGTGGAGATAGTCGCATTTCTCAACGGGATGGAAACCTCATGGCTGCTCGACCCCTCGATACCACTGAACCGGGTATTCACGGAGTACGTCCGCTCGCTCGAGCGCGAGCTCATGCCCGCAAGCACCCTCTGAGATATCGGCTGGCGGTCATCGCCCCCGATATCGCCGATGTGGTGCGGTATTCGGGAGGTTGGCTATTCGACCGCGCGATGGCCGGGTGGGAGGTGACGGTCTGCGTGGGCGACGTCGCCGATATCCGACCGCTGCGGATCCTCGGGGCAACCGTGCTGGATCTGGAGACCTCGATGGCGTCGCTATCGGATGCGGGCGTGTGGCCGAACGGAATGGCGATCGCCGCAGAGCTTTTCGAATCCGATCCGCGGGTCCGCCAAGGGGTCCTGAAGAATATCGAGGATCGGTCGTTCGAAGTGACGGTGTGGGGCGCTGCCTGTCCGAGTGAACTCGATTGCCGGACCGAGGGAGTGCAGCACCGGCTGAGCGTGGCAGCGCGAGCGTTCAAGGCACGGGCACTCGTGGCGTTGGGACAACCGGTCGACCTGCTCGAGGATGTGGAGATGTTCCGCTGCAGTGAAACCCAGGATCACCTGGCTGCTGATCTGCTTCCCGTGGGGTGAGTTTCTGAAATGTGCGGATCTGTCCGGTAGCTGAGCGGTGGCGCCCCGTGGAATCGCCGAGGGCGCCACACGGGACGACATCGGGTGTGTCCCAAGCTATTCCGGCGATTCTGGACCGATTTCGCTGGATCGAACATATTTGCGATTTCTTCGAGTACGGTCGCGCGCATGGTCAGCTCCCAGCATGAGGCTATGCACCACCTCTTCCGGCAGGACCCGGGCGTATTCGCCCGTACGATCCGTGATTTGGGTCTGCCGTTCCCGGATCCGATCGATGTCGCGCTGCTGCCGACCGATCTCACGGAGATCGACCCGCTGGAGCGCCGCGTCGATACCCTGCTGCGGATAGAGACTGCGGAAGGAGCGTTCCTACTGCTCGTCGAAGCTCAGGGACACGAGGACAAGAAGAAACCAAGCTCCTGGGCTTACTACTTGGCGCACCTGCACGCTAAATACCGGCTACACCCTGTGCTGCTGGTCGTGTGCCAGGACACTTCCACGGCCACTTGGGCCCGTGGGCCACTCACCATCGGCCCACCGCAGTGGACCAGTCTCATCGTTCACCCACTGGTATTCGGCCCGGACAATATTCCCGTGGTGAGCGATCTGGACACAGCTGTCAAAGACATTCCGCTGGCGACGCTCTCGGCTATCACACACGCCGCCGACGATTCCGTCATCGGTGACATAATGAACACGCTGGCCACCGCGCTGCGGAGCATCGATAAACCTGACCGCGTGATCTTCGCCGAACTCACCGCACTCGGATTGGGCAAAGGCCCGGCCGGACAGACCTGGAGGCAGTTGATGACCGTGGATACTTCGTTCTTCCGTTCCGAGTTCTGGGAGGAGACCCGTGCGGTGACCCGTGCGAAGGCTCATGCCGAAGATATCGTTCGGCTCTTGGAACTCCGTGAGATTGCGGTTCCCGACGACGAACGCACCAGAATCATTACCTGCAAGGACATCGACCAACTGGCTGTTTGGTTCGACCGGGCGGTCAAGGCCGAGTCCATCGATGACCTCTTCGCGTAGGACGTACTGACCGCACAGGAGATTGTCGATGACGGTGCCCACCTGGTTCCTCCGTTCCGAATACTGGCAGGAAGTCCGCGCTGAAGGTGAGGCCAAGGGTGAGGCCAGAGGTGAGGCTAAATCCATCTTGCGGCTGTTGGGACTGCGTGGGATTGCGGTACCCGACGATGCGCGTGCTCGAATCGGTTCATGCACAGATCACGACCAACTGGCGGCCTGGTTTGATCGCGCCCTCGGGGCTGACTCCATCGATGACCTCTTCGCGTAGCACGCACTGACCGCACAGGACGTTGTTGGTGGCGGTGCCGACGTGGTTCCTCCGTTCCGAATACTGGCAGGAAGTCCGTGCGATGACTCGTGCCGAAGATATCGTCCTGATCTTGGAAATCCGTGAGATTGCGGTACCCGACGATGTGCGCGCCCGATTCGCCACCAGCACGGATCTCGACCAACTGGCTGTTTGGTTCGACCGGGCGGTCAAGGCCGAGTCCATCGATGACCTCTTCGCGTAGGACGTACTGACCGCACAAGAGGTTGTTGATGACGGCGCCCGCGTGGCTCTTCCGTTCTGAGTGGTGGCAGGCAATCCGTGCTGAACGCCGAGCTGAAGCTGAGGCGAAAATCTGGGCCGCATCCATCTTGCGGATCTTGGAACTGCGTGAGACGGCGGTACTCGAGGATGTGCGTGCCCGTATTACCACGTGCACAGACCTCGGCCAGATGACCACCTGGCTCGAGAGCGCCGTCGAGGCCCACACCATCGACGAGTTCATCGCATAGGGGCGCATCGCCCACGGCTGCGGTGAGGCTTCGGCGCAGATATTCCCACGGCGATTCGGTCGTGGTCGGATGTGTGCCGCTGCATCCTCGCCACCACGTCTCGATCACGTCGTCGACGTGGTTGGCCTGGCTCGAGTTGGCGGTCAATAGGTTTCGATGCGTCGGCTATGCCTTCGGATCGAGCAGGATTTTGCCGATGGCCTGCCCATCGGCGACGCGCCGTAGTGCGGTGGCAGCCTCGGTCAGCGGATAGACCGCGCTGATATGCGGAAGGATGCGGCCGGTGGTCAGCAGTTCCCGCAATTCGTCCTCGTTGCGGCGAAACTCGTCGGGATCCAGATCCTGGAATTGGAAGCCGAGTACGTGAATTCCCTTGACCAGCACCAAATTCAGCGGGATCCGCGGAATCTCGCCGGAGGCGAAGCCGACGGTGACGAACCGACCGCCGCGGCGCAGCGACCGCAGCGCGGGCTCGGATAGTCGCCCGCCGACCGGGTCGACGACGGCATGGGCGCCGTCGGGCAGTGCTTGCTTCAGCGCCGCGCGCAGGTCACCGCTGGTGTGGTCGATCAGTCCGGTGGCACCGTGAGTGGCTGCGGCGCTGAGCTTTTCGGCGGAGGATGCGACGGCGGTGACCTCGGCGCCCAAATGCACCCCGAGTTGCACCGCCGCAAGTCCGACGCCGCCACCGGCCCCGAGTACGAGCAGCCGGTCCCCGGGCTGCACCCGGGCCACCGAACGCAGTGTGTGATACGCCGTGCGGTAGGCGACGCCGAACGCGGCCGCGCGATGGTCGTCGACTCCGTCGGGGATGCGGCCGAGTCCCGCGGCGGGCACGGTGACCTCTTCCGCGAACGCCCCGACGATCCCGGTGCCGGTGACCCGGTCGCCGATGGCGAACTCGGTGACGTCGTCGGCGGTTTCGGTGATCGCACCGGCGAATTCGCTGCCGGGCACGAACGGTGTCGGCACCTTGATCTGATATTCGCCCGCGATCACCAGCACGTCCGGGAAATTGACCGCGGCCGCGCCGACCCGCACTCGAACCTGTCCCGATTCGAGTGCGGGCGCCGCGCGGTCTTCGATGCGCACGACCTCCGGCGGCCCGTAAGCCGGGCAGATCACCGCGCGCATCTCACCGCCCTCGCCAGTTCGGCGTGCGCTTCTCGGCGAAGGCGCGGGCGCCCTCCCTGGCGTCTTCGCTGCCGAATACCAATGCCTGCCACTTGCCGAGTCGATCGGTGGCCGCTTCGGCATCCGAAACCGCCAGGCGGGCAAGCTCTTTCGAAGCAGCCAGCCCGAGTGGCGCGTTGGCGGCGATCCGCTCGGCCAAGGTCAGCGCGGTCGCGAATACGACATCCGGTTCGGCCACCGCGTTCACCAGACCGATCCGCTCGGCGCGCTCGGCGTCGACGAGATCACCGGTCAGCAGCAGTTCGAGCGCGATGCCGAGCGGGATCCGGGTGCCGATGAAGGTACCGCCACCACCGGCGAAGAGTCCCCGCTTGACCTCGGGGAAGCCGAATTTCGCCGCCGCGGACGCCACGATCAGATCGCAGCCCAGCAGTAGTTCCAGGCCGCCGCCGACGGCGCTGCCATTGGCGGCGCCGATCACCGGGACACTCACCTGCCCCTTGGCCAGCCGCCCGTAGGCCTCGGCTTCCGCGCCCTTGCCGAAGTCTTCGCCACTGGCGAAGGCGCGCAGATCCATTCCCGAGCAGAAGGCGCGATCACCGGTGCCGGTGAGCACGACGGCGCGCACCAGCGGATCGGCCTCGGCCGCGATGATCGCCGCGCCGATTCCGCGCATCATGGTGCCGGTCAACGCATTTCGCGCATCCGGACGGTTGAGCCGGACGACCATGACCGGGCCGTGCCGGTCGAGGACGAACTCCGC
>NZ_BDBY01000075.1 GCF_001613225.1 Nocardia pseudovaccinii NBRC 100343 | reverse complement strand
CATGACTTGTACTCCGTACTCTCGGCCAATTCGGCGGCGGCGCGCATGGTGTCGACCACGATCGGCCCGAACGCCGCCAGCTTGACGTCACCCTTGGCGCGTTGGAAACCGCGCTCGAGCACGATTGCCAGCTTCCATTTGGCCAGGATCAGGTAGTAGTCGATATCGTCGACCTGGCGTCCGGACACCTGCGCGTAGTGCGTGAGCATCTGGTCACGCGAAGGCATGTACTGCATATTGGCGTAGCCCTTGGTGGCAACGGCCGGGTCGCTGGTGTCTTCCGGCCACCCCTGCAGCATCCAGCCCAGATCGAGCTTTGGGTCGCCGACCGTCCCCATCTCCCAGTCCACCAGGGCCGCGAGCCGCGCCGGTCCGCCGTGTTGGAACATCACATTGGCGAACTGGTAGTCGCCGTGCATCAGGCCGGGAATGTAGTCCAGCGGGCGGTGGGTGCGCAGCCATTCGGTGGCCACATCCATGCCGTCGAGCGTGCGCGCGCCATCGATCTTGTCGTAGAAGCTCAGCCACCGCGATACCTGTCGCTCGTGGTAGCCGTCCGGGCGGCCCAGATCCTGCAGGCCCTTCGCCTGCCAATCCACCTTGGACAGCAATGCGATTCCCTCGGCCAGCTGGTAGCCGAGTCCGGCCCGCGCCTGCAGGTCGGAGTCGAAGGGCTCCGGCCAGACGCCGCGATGGTCCATCGGCGACCAGCCGTCGACGAAGCCCATCAGGTAGAAGGTGCGGCCGAGCACGCCGGAGTCGGTGCAGACTCCGACGGCGGCGGTATGCGGGACATCGGTGCCTTCGAGCGCCTCGATGATCCGCCACTCGCGCAGAATGCCCGCATCCCGTTCGGCGGGCGCCTCGGCAGGTGGGATGCGCAGCACGCTGATGTGTTCGCCACGGCGGATCTGATAGATCTCGTTCTGGGTACCGCCGGACAGGAAGCGGGTTTCGAGGGGGTCGCCCTTACCGGGCAGGCCCTGGCCGTCCATCCAATCGGCGAGCCGGGTGGTATCGATGCTCACTGGTTCCCTACTTCGTGCTCGAGATATTCGGCGAACTTCGCCCGGGCGGCTTCCTGCTTTCCGGGAATCCATTCGGTGGGCCACATGCCGTCAGTGGGCTCGTAGTCGCGCAACACCTGCTTGGCCACGGTGGTCTTGTGCACCTCGGTCGGCCCGTCGGCCAGCCCCATGACACCGGCTCCGTGGATCATCCGGAAGAACGGCATCTCGTTGGTGGTGCCCAGGGCGCCGTGCACTTGCATTGCGCGCCAGGCGATATCGTGCAGCACCGTCGGCATGACGATCTTGGCCGTGGCGATGTCCTTGCGGACCTTCTTGTAGTCGTTGTACTTGTCGATCTTCCAGGCGGTGTGCAGTACGAACAGCCGGAACTGGGCCAGCTGGGCGTAGGAGTCGGCGATATAGCCCTGTACGAACTGCTTATCGGCCAACCTGCTGCCCGCGGTGGTCCGCGACAGGGCCCGCTCGCACATCATGTCGATGGCCTTCTGCGCGAGCCCGATGGTGCGCATCGCATGGTGGATGCGGCCGCCGCCGAGGCGGGTCTGCGCGATGACGAAGGCCTGGCCCTCGCCGCCGAGCAGGGATTCGGCTGGCACGCGCACGTTTTCGTAGTGGATCAGTGCGTGGCTGCCGTCGTTCAGCGGCTCGCCGTAGAGGCCGACGTTGCGCACGATATTGATGCCCGGGGTGTCGGTCGGCACGAGGAACATCGACATGCCCTTGTAAGGGCTGACGTCCGTATTCGTCACCGCCATGACGATCAGGAATGAGGCGGTTCGGGCGTTGGAGGAGAAGTACTTCCAGCCGTTGATGATCCAGTCGTCGCCGTCGCGCACCGCCCTGGTCTGGAATTGGGTCGGGTCGGCACCGGCCTGCGGTTCGGTCATCGAATAGCTGGAGAACAGCTCACCGTCCAGCAGCGGCTGCAGGTAGCGCTGCTTCTGGTCGGCCGTCCCGTAGTGGGCGATGATCTCGGCATTGCCGGTATCGGGCGCCTGACAGCCGAAGACGATCGGCGCCCAGGACGAGCGGCCCAGAATCTCGTTCAGCAGGGCCAGTTTCAGCTGTCCATAACCTTGGCCGCCGAGGTCCGGGCCCAGATGCGTGGCCCACAGACCCTGACGCCGTACCTCCTCCTTCAGTGGCTGGATCGCCTTGCGCCGTGTCCCGTCGAGTGGCACGAACTGCTCGTGCTCCCAGACCAGATCGAGTGGTTCGACTTCCGCGCGCACGAACTCGTCGGCCCAGTCCAGCTTCTTCTGATACTCCGGATCAGTCTCGAAATCCCATGCCATTGCATCTCCTCTCGCATGATGAGAATATGCTTCTCGTGAACCGGAATGCAATTCTTCCAGGAATTTCGAGCCGAATGGAGGTCCTGTCGTGAGGGCCGAGGATCAGTTCCATATCGGGATCGTCGCGGCGGACTTCGAGGCCACCATGGCGACGTTGTCGGAGGTACTCGGATACGAGTGGGGGCCGGAGATCGGCGGACCGGTGTCGGTAGACCTGCCCGACACCCGGGCCGCGGTCCTGGAAATGAGATGCCGATACTCCACGACCGTTCCGCGCCTCGAGATCGTGCGCAGCATCGCGGGCACGCTGTGGGAACCGGCCGGGCCAGCTGGACTCCACCACGTCGGGTACTGGTCCGACGATGTGGCCGCCGATGCTGCGGAGCTGGTGCGGCACGGCTACGTCACCGAGGCCACCCGGCCCGGCGCCGACGGGCAGCTGTTCTTCGCATTCCTGCGCGGGGCCGACGGCTTTCGGGTGGAACTGGTCGACCGGGCCGTGGAATCGAGCCTGGCCCAGTGCTGGGCCGCGCCCAGGACCGATCGGAGTGACACGTGAAAACAGTGGGTATCGCGACGGGCGCGGGTCGCGGTATGGGCTATGCCTGCGCACAACGACTGGCCGAGATGGTCGACATACTGCTCCTGGTGGATCGGGACGCGGCCGCCGCGGCTGCTGCGCGGGACCAGTTGGCCGAAAATGGCGGTGCCGCAGTCGAAGCGGTGGAGCTCGACGTCACCGACGCCGAAGGGCTGGCGCGGCTCGCCGAACGGGTGGATCGGCACGGCGCACTGCGAGCTGTCGCCCATGCCGCCGGTATCTCTCCGACGATGGGTGACTGGCGCCGGATCTTCACCGTCGATCTGATCGGGACCGCGCTGCTCGCGCAGGCCCTGCGCCCGCTGGCCGTAACCGGCACGGCCATGGTGTGTTTCGCTTCGATGGCTCCGCTGCTCGATCCTGTCGCGCCGGACCCGGCCGGTCTCGCGGTCGTGGACGATCCGCTCGATGAGAAGTTTCTCGACCGCATCCACGATGCGCTCGGCCCCGCCGTCGAGGCTCCCGGTCTCGCCTACAGCTGGGCGAAACGCGGCGTGCACCGCTTCGTGGCACATGAGGCGGTGCGCCTCGGCCCGGTCGGCGCGCGCATCTGCTCGGTCTCACCCGGCATCATCGACACCCCGCAGGGCCGCCAGGAAGCCGACAACCATCCGAGCATGGCGGCGCTGGTGCAGCGAACACCGTTGCGGCGCAGGGGTTCCGCGGACGAAGTCGCCGCCGCGGTCGCATTCGCGCTGTCGGACCAGGCGAGCTTTCTCAACGGTATCGACCTGCTCGTGGACGGCGGCGCGATGGCGGCGGTGCGGACAGCCGGTTAGTCCCTGGTGCCCGCGCCGCAAACAGCAACGCGGGCAACGGGATAACTACACGTTCAGCAGCCGGGCCAGGTTGCCGCCCATGATCTTCGCCTGGTCGTCCAGAGGGAGATCTTTGATCTCGTTGACGTAGCGTGCGGGTTCGGCCAGTCCCTCCGGATGCGGATAATCCGATCCGAACAGCACGTGGTCGGCCCCGATGAGATCCGACAGCGCGACCAGATCCTCCTCCCAGAACGGGCTGACGTGGATCTTCTTGACCGCCTCGACCGGATCGCCGGGGAAGCCCTGCGGGGCCTTCTTGTAGACCTTGGCGAGGGTCTCCAGCAGTCCGGGCAGCCATTCGGCGCCGTTCTCGATGACCGCGATCTTCAGCTCCGGGAACCGGAAAAGTGCGCCGTGGCAGACCCAGGACGCCATCGCGTCACGGATCGGCTGCCACTCGTTGATCATCTTGAAGGTGTTGGTCACGAACGGCAGCATCTCCTGCTGGCGGCCGTCCCATTCGGAGGCGAAGCGGGAATATCCGCTGTCGGAGGAGTGCATGGTCACCAGCACGTCCAGTTCGACCACGCGCTTCCAGAACGGATCGAATTCCGGCAGTGCGAACGAGCGCGGTCCGCGCATGCCGGGCACCGGTGCCGGTCGGACCAGGATCGCCCGAGCGCCGCGCTCGACCACCCACTCCAGCTCCTCGATCGCCTTCTCCACGATGGGCAGGCTGATCACCGGCACGGTGAAGATGCGGTCGGAGTAGTTGAACGACCAGGTCTCGTACAGCCACTGGTTGAGCGAATGTACGACCGCGTGGATCAGCTCCGGATCGTCCTTCATGCGCTCCTCGACCAGACTGGCCAAGGTCGGGAACATCAGGGCGCGGTCGATCTGGAGCTCGTTCATCAGTTCCAGGCGGGGCGCCGGTTCGCGGAAGGCGGGCGTCGAGCGGATCGGCTTGCCGAAGATCTCGCGCATGCTCTTGCCCTCGGGATTGCCGTTCTTGAAGTACTCCTCCATCGCCCCCGGAGGCGCGACCACATCGAAGGTCGGGTTGGGGATGTATTCGCTGATCTGGCCGCGGATCGCGATTTTGGTGCGACCGTCGACCTCGACGTACTTGACCGCGTTTCGATAGTGCTTGGGAAGGTAAGTGGTCAGCGCCTCCTTCGTCTCGTACAGGTGGTTGTCGGCGTCGAACAGCGGGTAGGGCAGATCCCATTTGGGCATGAAACTCTCCTTCGCATATTAGGAGAATTTTATTCTCACGACTGCGCGGCGTTCAACAGTTGGGGCGAAGTATCGGCCGTCGCCGCGATCCGCGCTGCCTACGCCTCCCGGGCGGCCACCGTAGGTCCCGGTTCGCTCACCGAGCGCAGTCGAAACGCGGCACAACACGCCCAGCCGCACCGCCATATGACTGCGCTCGACGGATCTCGATTACCTCAGAAGCCAGCTGGACGCGGCAGGATTTGTTGATGGCTCGGTCGAGGTCCAAGAGAGTTTCTGTCGAAAGGGTGGAGAAAAGAATTCATGACAGCAGACAAAGCTCTTCAGGGTGATATTCGCAGGCGCTCCATATGCTGCTCGCGCTGTTCTTCGTCGTCGAATTCAAGGTCAGTCGGCCGATCATCGCGATCACCGCCTTCGCGCTGCTCACCGTGGCCGCCGTCGGATTCGCCGTCGTCCCCTACAGTTGGACCGCCTACCTGGCTTGCTACCTCGTCGGCGGAATCGGGAGCGGCTTCCTCTACACCGCGCTGCCGAACCTGATCGTCGAGGCGGTGCCCGCGGAACAACAGGGCATCAGCGCTGGCATGCTCGGTGTCGTGCAGAGTATGGGCTCCGGCATCGTCATCGCCATCACCACCGCCCTGCTCAACAACAACCCGGTCGAGGCCCACATAGACGTGGCAGGTCACGCCTCGACCCAGGTCATCCCACAGGTGTTCACCGACCGCGGCTATACCCAGAGCTTCTGGCTCGTGACCGGTACCACGATCGTGGCGTTGGCGATCGCGGTGCTGATGCGTCACGGCCGCAAACCCGCCACCGGAGGCGTGTAGCCGGGCGGCGCGGTCACCCGCTGATGCGCGCTCCCGAATCGAAGCCCCAAAGTGCCAGCGTCATCAGCAGATTGACGCAGATCATGACGGTGATGCTGGCGCGCATCGCACGACCGGCGGCAATGCCGACGCCGACCGGACCGCCCGCGGAGTAATAGCCGAAGTAGCACTGGATGGTTGTCGTGATCACGACGAAGACGACGGCCTTGGCCAGCGAATACATGACGTCGGTCGCGCTGAGCACCATGCGGAAGTAGTGGTCGTAGGTGCCGGGCGATTGGCTGCCCGCGACGCCGATGGCCACCTCGACCGCGACGAAATTCATTGCCAGACAGACGAGATAGAGCGGAACGATGGCGGCCACCGAGGCCATGAGACGCGTGGTCACCAGGTAGGGGATGGACCGGATGGCGAGTGTTTCCATCGCGTCGATTTCCTCGGCGATGCGCATGGCGCCGAGTTGGGCGGTGAATCTGCAGCCCGCCTGGGACGCGAAGGCGATGGAAGCCATGATCGGAGCCAGTTCGCGCGTCGACGCGGTCGCCGAGACCAGGCCTGTCGCCGGGCCGATGCCCAGCAATTTCAGTGCGCTGTAGCCCTCGATCCCCACCAGTGCACCGCCGCTCGCGCCGAGCACGACAATGATGCCCGCCGTACCGCCGCCGACGATGAGAGATCCGTTGCCCCAGGTGATGTCGGAGATCAGCCGCAGTAGTTCCCTGCGGTAGTGGCGCAGGACGACCGGAATGGAGGCGAGCGCGCGCAGGAAGAATATGGCCATATGCCCGAGGCGCATGGCTCCGCGCAAGGGTGCGTCGGCGACGCGGAGCACCTGCCTGATGTGCAGCGGATAGTACGGTGCGGCCATCTCAGAGCGCCTGCCGTGGGAAGAGCATGGTGTACATCTGGGTGAAGCCCACGTTCACCACCATGAGCAGCACGATCGAGGCGACCACGGTGGCGTTGACCGAATTCGCGACACCGCCGGGACCGCCCTTGGTGCTCAATCCCTTCTGGCACGCGACGACGGTCACGATAAGCCCGAACACCACGGCCTTGACCACCGCCAGGTACATATCGCCGATGCGCGCGAACGAGGAGAAGGTGGCGATGAAACTACCGGGCGTACCGCCCTGGACATAGACATTGAACATATATCCGGCGAGGAATCCGACGAAGGCGCTCAGCCCGGTCAGCCCGACCGCGACCAGCACTCCGGCGGCCACCCGCGGCACCACCAGCTTGCGCAGCACCGAAACACCCATCACCTCGAGTGCATCGATCTCTTCTCGGATGGTGCGGGACCCGAGATCGGCGCAGATCGCCGAGCCGACCGCCGCCGCAAGCAGCATCGCCGTTACCACCGGCGCCGCCTGGCGGATGACCGCGAGACCGCTGGCCGCCCCGGCCAGCGAGGTCGCGCCGACCTGACCCGCGATCAGTCCGAATTGGATCGAGAGGGTCGCGCTGATCGGCAATGCGACCGCGACGGTCGGCAGGTAGGAGGTTTTGATCATGAAAGCGGCCTGCCGCACGAACTCCTTGAATGCGAAACGGCCTGTCGCGACGTCGATTACGAGATACTGCACGGCTCGCACACCCAGAATGAACTGGGCGCCAACGGTATCGAGCGATGCGACGGGATGACGGTGCAGATAACCGCGTCCCCAGTTCCTTATCCGTGTGACCGAGGGGGCGGTGGATTGATCGATCACATCACACCAATTCCACTTTGCTGGCCAGCCAGCTGTCGCCGACCCGTTGCATGGTCATGACCATGCGGCTGCGATCGATCCGTGGATCGGGGCTCACCGAGTTGGTGACCTCTTGATCGACGAACAGCATCACCTCGACCCGGTCCTTCGTCGCCGACTTGATACTGAAGCCCACCACCTTTCCCTTGCTCACCGCATTGTTCTGGACCAGCAGCGTCTCGAGTTGGTTGCTCGACTGCGTATAGGTGTCCTTGAATTCACCAGTCGCACCGCTGAGGACGGCGGCGAAATTCTGATCGATGTGCTGGGAATCGATGCTGGTCAGCGTGATCGCGTAGTTCTGCGCAGTGGTCGCGGCCTGCCGGGCCGCGGCATCGACCTCGTCGCGGTCGTGCAGTTTCCAGCCGAGAATGCCCGCGAGCACCGATGCCGATACCGTGACGGCAGCGATGGCGCCCACCGCGGCGCGAGGTACCCAGGGACGTCGCCGAAACGGCGGCGCGGCCTCCTCGTCCACGGCCGAGTCCTCGGCCTTCGAATCCGAATCGGTTGTGTCGGTAGCGGTTTCCGTCTCCAGCGCTGGTTGCTTCATCGAAACTCCTGGCCTTCGTTGTTATTTGCTACTTCGGCGGTACATATGCCGGAACGGGTACGCCGCCATAGGGTGTCGGGACCGACAGCGGGCCCTGCGGTGTCGGATCGGCGGTCGCCAGCGGATCGACTCCGGGCGGTGGGTGTGCGGTGTCGTCGCCGGGGGGCCGTGGTGCGTTGCGCGCGCCACGCGGCACGAGCGTCGGATCCGGGTCGGTGCAGTAGGCGTACAAGTAGGGCTCGGGATGGTCCGCGACGGTGATGGGTAGGCGAGGAAGGTTGTAGTCGCACTGCTTTCGCGGATAGATGCTGGCGATCGCCCACACCGCGCCGTCGTGGAATGCGGTGCCGAGCGCGTCCGCCGCGGACCCGGGCCGATGCGTGGGGAAGAACAGATTGTTCATGGCAGGCACGTGCACATACGACATCTGGGCCACGGTCGCGAGATTGCCGAGTAGTTGCACCATGGTCGGGGAGTTGTCGGCGATGATCTGGTCCATCGTCCGCAGCATCTCCGGCGCGGTGTCGACCAGGGTTTCGAACCCGCCCGTCATCGAATTCACCCCGGCGAGAGTGCGTTCGAGATCGGCCGCGGTAATCGCGAGGCCAGGTCCGAGGTCGCGTGCGGTGCCGAGCACCACCTCGCTGTTGCGCAACAGGCTGACGGTCTGCGGGAGTACCGCACCGAGGGTGGTGATCATGAAGGCGCCGCCATCGATGATCGCCGCCAGCTTCTCCGGCGCCGCCGAACTCGCACCCAATTCGTGCACGATCGCCTGGAGCTTGTCGGGATCGAGTTGTGCGATGGTACCGGTCAGATCGCCGAGCAACTGGGCCAATTGCACCGGCACCGTGGTCCGGTCGGCGCCGATTACCGCACCGGCGGCCAGATACGGGCCGCTGGAGATGGCGGGGACGAAATCCAGGTATTGCTCACCGGCCGGTGAGAGTCCGGCCACCCGGACCGTGCTGTCGGCCGGGATCTTGGCGCCTGCCTCGATCGATGCGACCGCGACCACTTGACCGCCCACGAGATCGACCGAAGTCACCCGGCCGACCCGGACACCGCGCACTGTGACATCCCGGTCTTGCAGCAGACCACCGGATTGGGTCAGGTGGACGCGGATCTGATACGTCGAGGCGAGCGGGTTCAGCGCGAGCGAACCGAACACGACATACGTCGCGCCCACGATCAGCGTGGCGACCAGGGCGATCAAGGAGACGACGAGCCGATGACGGACCAATCGGTCGGTGACCGCGAGCGCCGCGCTCGCCGCCGACTCCACGCGCACCTCGAGGGACCGATTCAGGTCCGGGCGCTTCATCGTCCCGGCCCGATCACTCGGCCGTACAACCGGCCCAACGTGTATGCCAGCGAACCGGCGAAGTTGGCCCAGTCGGTCTGGTCCGGCACCCGGGCTTCCGGGTTGCCCGGGAAGTTCGGGTCGGGCACCGCGCCGAGCGCTATCTGATAGATATCGGCGTCGGCGCTGGCGGCGGTCGAGTTGGCCACCTTGCCACCGACCAGGGCCAGGGTGTAATTCAACCCGTCGAGGTTGGCGCCGGGGTCGGTCGCGGCGGTGTTGAGTCCGGCGGCGAGATTGTTGAGATCGCTTACCAGACTGCGCTTTCCGGTGCCGTTGATCGACGGGAACTTGGTGAGCTGGCCCGCGATCCGATTCAACTGGGCGGCGATATCCACGATGTCCTGGGTGCTGGCGGCCACGACATCCAGGGCCGGGCCCGCGGCGGCGACTACGTCGTTCACCACCGACTGCTGCGCTGCCACGGTGGCGGTCAGTGCGGCGGTGTCGTGGACGACCGCTCGGATCTGGTCCGATCGCGCCGAGAGGGTCTGGACCAATGCGGTCGTCTGGGCGATCAGTTCCCCCATGCGATCACCCCGCCCGCCGAATTCGGCGCCGAGACCGTTGATCACCTTCGTCAGATCGCGGATCACCCCGCCGTTGACCAGCAATGCCGCCCGCGTGAGCACTTCCTCGATGGTGGCCGCCGCCGAGGTCGACGACTGCGGAATGCTGTCCCCATCGCGCAGCGCCGGGGCGCCCGGAGTCGGATTCGGTGGCGGGTTGAGCGCTACGAACACATCGCCGAGCGGTGTGGCCGAGCGCAATTCGGCGGTCGTGCCCGCCGGTAGGACGACCTCGGATCGGATCCGCAGGGTGACGACGGCCGCATAATCGCGTGCCGTCATGGATTCGACCTCCCCGACATCGGCGCCGTCGACCTTGACCTTGGCCTTGGTCGGGAGATTGAGCGCGTTGGCGAAGGTGGCCGTCACCGCGAAGCTGTGCGATCCGACCGAAGGCGCGGGCAGCGGCATCCGGTCCAGCCCCGCCGAACACCCGCTCGCCGGAGCCACGACCAGGAGTAAGACGGCGGCAGCGGTGAATGTTGCTTTCCTGGTGGTCATTTCGGCAAACCCGCGATTCCGGCCAGCATGGCCACGATGCCGAAGTCCGGCCCCATATCGGACATCTTCCCGGTGTTGCAGCCGAGTTGTTTCAGGTCGAGCAGGTTGCACACCTGCTTCACCATCTGCCCGTCCAACGCGACCTTGTCCACGTTCACGTGCACCCGGCCCGCACCCACATTCGGGTCGATCACGGCATAGGCGTTGTCGACGACCAGTGGGAACAGGTCCATGAATTCCGCGACGTTGCGGTTGTAATCCGACAGACTCTGGAAGATGACGTTGGCTCCGCTCGCGGTACCGGCCAGCGTGCCGCGATTGCGCTGCATGAGATCGGTTGTCCGGGTGAGTATTTCGTTCAGTTTCGCGCCGGTGTCGCCGGTGCCGAGGTTTTGTTCGGCGAGCAGGTCGCTCAGCTGACGGGCCCCGGCGCCGAATTCGCGAATCGTCTGGTCGTTTCTCGCGGCCGCGGCGGTCAGCGCGTCCAGGTTGTTCACCAGGGTGGTTATCGCGTTCTTGGTCGCGGCGCCGTGATCGTCGCCCATGCGCAGCGCGCGGGACAGTTGATCCAGCGCGGCCTTGATCTGCGCGCCGTTGTCGGTCGCCACCGCCGCGCCGACATCGACCGCGTCGGCGATCGGGCCGTGGCCTTGCCCGTCGCCCTGCAGTGACGTGGACAGCTTGTCCGCCATCGCGAGCAGACTGTCGAATTCGACCGGGGTCTTCGTCCGATCGGTCCCCAGCGTCGCCCCGTCCGACAATGTCGGCCCGCCGCGGTAGACCGGAGTGAGTTCGATGTGCCGGTCGGTCAGCACCGAATCCGACACGGTCACCGCCGTGACGTCGGCCGGAATCCGTACCGAGGCATCCACATTCATCGTCACTTCGACATAGGAGCCGCGTTGCGCGACGCTGGCCACCTTGCCGATCCGCATGCCGAGCACATCCACCGGGTTTCCGACGAAGACACCCGCGGCACTGTCGAAATGCGCTGTCACGGTAATGGTTGCGCGATTCAGCTGGGCAAGTGGAGCGCTGGCGGCGCCCGCGATCAGCGCGGTGACCGCGAGTACGAGAACCAGCTTCACCGGGCGGGGTAACGATCTCATCGACAGTCCTCCGAGTAGGGCGGCAGCTGCACCTGCGCGCGCCCGACCAGCGCGCACATGAAGGAGTCGACGAACGCTCCCGAGGACGCGTTGGCGTCCAGTTCCGTGCCGGAGCCGGTCACATCCGCCCAGCTGCGCCAGGGAACCGGAAGGATCTGCAGTATGTTGCGCAGCAGGTCGTCGTGCCGACTGAGCATCTGCACCAGCTGGCTCAGGTTGTCGAGCAGGGATTGAATTTCGGGTTGGTCGTCCACGACGATCGGCTGCAGCGTCCGCACCACATTGCTGGTGGCGGCGATGAGGGCCGTGATGGCCTGCCGTTTCGCCGCGACCTCCCGCAGCAGGTCGCGGCCCTGGTCGACCAGCACGCCGAGGCCGGTCCGCTGGTTCTCGATGACCGTGGTGAGTTGGCTCGTGCTGGTCAGCAGTGTGCCGATCTGCCCGCGACGTTCGGCGATCACGCCGGACAGCGTCGTAATGTTCTGCATCACCGACGGAATCAGCTGCGGCAAACCGTGCAGCTGGGTGGACAGTTCGGTGAGCGCCTGCCCGACCTTGTCGGCGTCGACCTGATCGAAGGTGGTGGTCGCGTCGGCGAGGGCCGACTGCAGATCGTAGGGAACACTGGTCTGCGCCAATGGAATTCGGCCATTCGGCAGGGCGCCGGATCCGGCCGGGGCCAGTTCCACGTACCGATTGCCCAGCAATGTGGTGAGTTTGATCGACGCGGTCGTGGCGGGGCCGAGCGCCACATTGTCGGCGAGGCTCAGCGTTGCCGTCACGCGGTCGCCTGCCAAGCGCAGTCCGACCACGTGGCCCACCGGCACCCCCGCCACGGTCACCTGATCGCCTGCGCCGAGCTGGGCGGCTTGGGCGAAGTCCGCCTCGAGGCGACGTTCACCGATATCCAGCGAATTGACGACCAGCGCGGCGACGACCGCGACGACCAGCAGGGCAATCGCGGTGAATCCGAGCCATGGCCTGCTGAGGTCTTCCAGTTGCCGACGCCCGATTCGCGTGTGGCCCTTGTGATTCCACGGTATGCGCATGTGCTCACCTGCACTTGGAGGTGTGTTGGGCCACCCCGCCGGGGGTCACCGCGTCGACTATTTGCGGAATCAGCGGTGTCAGACCCGGGACGAGCGACAGGGTCACATCGCAGACGTAGGCGTCGATGTAACCGCCTTCCTGCGATATGCGGGCCAGCCCTTTGAGGATCATCGGCAGGTTGTAGCCGAGGTACTCGAACTTCGCCTTGTTGTCCAGGAAGTGCTGTGCGAATCCCGGTTCCCGATTCAGGAAGTCGACGAGGGTGGGCTGGTCGGCGGCCACGATCTGCGAGGCCCGGCCGACCACGACCGCGATCCGGTCCACGGAATCGAACAATGCCTGCCGATTCTGTTGCAGGCCTTCGAAAACCGATCGGGTGCGGTCGATCACGGTGGTCAAATTCCCGCTCTGCTGGGCGAGGTTACCCACGATGGTGGCCAGGTTCGAGATGACCTGGCCGAGCACCTCGTCCGGCCCGGCGAAGGAATCCGCCAGCCGGGTCGTCTCGGCGATCAGCGTGGTGACCGAGCCGTTGTCGCCCTGCAGTGCCTTGATCAGGGCGCCGGTGATGTTGTCGACCGCGGTCCGGTCCAGCGTGCCGAACAGCGGCTCGAAACCGTTGAGCAGCTTGGAGATATCGAACGACGGCTCGGTGTGGTCGACGGGGATTTCGGCGCCCGGTTTCAGAGCGGTGGGGTCGCCGTGGTCGCCCATGGCCACACCGAGATAGCGCTGACCGATCAGGTTCTGATACGTCACCGATACGGTGGTGTTCCCGGTCAGCACCTGATCGCTGTGGATGCGGAAACCGACCCGCGCGAGCGTGCCCGCCAACCCGACCGATTCCACCCGGCCGACCCGCACCCCGGCCATCCGGACGTCATCGCCGACGCGCAGGCCGGATACGTTGGTGAACAGTGCTGAGTATCCGGTGGTCCGGCCGCTGATGCCGCGCTCGAGGGTGACGGCGACCGACCAGCTGAGCAGCGCCGAACTGACGAGGAAGGCGATCAGCACGACCAGTGATCCGCGGTAGCTCATCGGGTGCCCCCGTTCGGGTCCGGTGCGATCGCGACGGTGGCGCCGCGGGCCAGCGGACCGAACAGGATGTCCGCGGCGGCATTGGGTTCGCCGCCGAGGATTTCGGCGATCCGCTCCTGTTCGGCGGCGCTGCCGACCGGCCCGATATCACTGGTCAGCAGGGAGCTCGGTGGCTGGAAGCGGCGTGGATCGAAGCCGGGCGGCAAGCCCTCGGCCGGGGCGGGAGTCGCCGGACCGCTCGCGCAGTTGGGACCGGCCAGCTCGCCGTACCGGGGGCAGTCCGCCGAGGTGTACTGCCGGTTGGGCGTCAGCTGCAGAATGACACGCGCGTTGAGCCGTTGGGTCTGCGGATTCCACAACTCGTTGAATCGGCCGGTCATTCGCGTGAGCGAAGTACTGATCTGCGGAAACTTGCTCGCACCGTCACCGAGTGCGCCGAGGGCCGGTGATATGTGCGTGGTGACGTCGATGATTTTGTCGGTGTTGTGGTCGAGTGCGGTGCCGACGGTACCGAGCGTGTACAGGCCGCCGGACAGCAGCGCGGCGAGTTTCGCCCGCTGCTCCGCCAGCGTCTGCAGCGGGACTATCGCGTAATGCATGGCGTCGAGCAGATCCGGTGCCGTCGACTGGAGTTCACGCATCGCGGACGAGAGCGAGTCGAGCGTGGACGGCGCCGCGTTCACGGATACGACCTTGTCCAGTTCGACGACGATATCGCGCAGCCGTGCCGCCGCATTCTCGATCCCGGCACCGCGCCCCTCGGTGGCTGCGGCGAGGGTCGCCAACATGCCGACCGCGTTGTCGGTATCCTCCCGACCGACTGCGGCGATGATTCGCCGCAGCTGATCGAGCGAGGTCTGCAGGCGCACGGTCGCCAGGCTGTGATCCTGGCTGATCCGGGCACCTGAACTCAGCGGCGCCGCCGCACCGTTGTAGACCAGTTGCACCGAGGGCACCGCGAATACGTTGCTCGGCACCACCCGCGCGGTCACCGTGCCCGGAATCGCCTGCACGAAGTGCGGACTCAGCTCGATTCGGACATCGTTCATGCCGGTTTCGGCGGTCGGCGTCACCGCCGTCACGAACCCGACCCGGACCCCTTGGAATTTCACATCCGACTTGGTGGGCAGCCCATCACCCACATTGGCCATGACGGCGGTCACCGTCACGGTCTTGCGCAGTGCCCCACGGGAATTCGCGACCATCACGGTGGCGGCGGCCGCTAAGACGACGATGCAGCAGACACCGGTCACCAGCAGGCGAACCGAGGAAGGGCCTCGGCCGTCGGGTTCGAACATGATCGACACGAAATCCAACTCACTCTCGCGGCGCGGAGGCGTCTCGTGGCGTGAATCGGATATGTAGATCGGTGAGCCCACGCAGGATGTATGTGGGTTCGTAGCGGTAGCGGCGGTCGTCGGCGGGACCGTGCTCCTCGGCATCGATCGTGATGTCCAGCATCCGATCCAGGATGCGTTCGAGCGATACCCGACCCTCCACTCGCGCCAGCGGACCGCCGGGGCAGGAGTGCACGCCACGGCCGAAGGCCATGTGCTCGCGGAAGTTCGCGCGATCCATGCGGAACTCGTGCGGGTTCTCGAACCGGCTCGGGTCACGGTTGGCCGCGCCGGGGCAGACCATGAGCGTGGATCCGGCCGGTACGTCCACCCCGCCGACCTCGGTGTTGCGGCGCGCGAGCCGGAAGCCGCTCTTGACCGGCGCGTGCATGCGCAATGTCTCCTCGATGAATACCGGGATGCGGCTGCGATCGGCACGCAGCGCCTGCTGCAGCTCCGGATCGTCACCGAGTACGCGTACGGCGGCGGCGAGCAGCTTGGCGGTCGTCTCCTGTCCGGCACCGAATACGAAGGTCGCCGAACGGACCACATCGATGACCTCCGGGGTCGACCCATCCGGATATTTCGCCAGCGCCAGCGAGGTCAGCACATCGTCACGCGGCTCGCGCCGCCGATCACTGATGTAGCCGCTGAACTTTTCGTCGAGCCACTCCAAGGGATTCGTGCCGACCGACACCTTGTCCAGCGCACCGACCTGGCTGCCGGGCCGCTCGGCGCCGAGCACGACCCGGAACTCCTGGTGGTCCTGCTCCGGCACGCCGAGCAGGTCGGCGATCACCAAGAGCGAGAACGGTTTCGCGTACTCGGCGACGAATTCGGAGCGGCCGTTGGCCAGGAATTCGTCGAGCTGGCGGTCGGCCAGCCGCCACATGAACTCCTCGTTCTCCTTCAACCGCGCGGGTGTCAACAGCCGGTTCAGCACCGACCTGGCATAGGTGTGCTCCGGGGGATCCATCGTGACCATGTGTTCACACATGGGCAGCTGGGTGCGGTGCGCCTCGATCTGGGCGTTGATGTCGTCGCCCTCGGGCTCGAACGGCAGCGGTGGGAACGGTCCGCCCACCGCGATGCACGAGGAGAAGGTCTCGGCGTCGCGCATGACCTGGGCGACCTCCTCGTAGCCGGTCACCGCCAGCACGTTGTAGTGCGGCTCCCGCGTCACCGGGCATTTGGCGCGCAAGTGATCGAAATACGGATAGGGATCGGGCACGAGTGCCGGATCGGTGAAGTAGTCGATGGTGTCGAAATCGGTCATCGTCGGCTCCTGGGTCGTGAGATCACGGGTACTGCACGGTGATCGAGGTGGTCTGGGGCACGGCCTGGCAGGTGAGGATGTAACCGGCCGCGACGTCGTCGTCGGTCAGCGCGTCGTTCACCAACATCTCGACCTGCCCGTCGACGAGGGTGGCCATACAGGTTCCGCAGTTGCCTGCCTCGCAGGAAAACGGTGGTGTCAGCCCGGCCCGGCGTGCGGTTTCGAGCACGGTATCGCCGGCTCGGCCGGGCTGTGCGGTCATGGCACCGTCCAAGTGAATTGTCACAATTCCATTTGCCACCGCATGGTGAGGTAGCCCGGGTTCGGCGGGCGCGGGAGTGTGCGGGATCAACATCGATCGCGAAATCACTTTCGTGGGATTATGGCGGCAGCGCATGCGGAGAAAAGCTGCTCGAAATCGAATCCGAGTTTCCGATCCGATTTGCTACGCCGATGATTGTGCGCGCGGTCACAGGTCGGGTCAATAGGTGCGAGCAAATATTTTCCGCGGCTGCCTATTCCTTTTTCCGGCGCGCTGGAATGCACCTTCACCGCATGATAATCGGAGGGTGCATCGAATCGGGGAACCGAAAATTCCGGTCACCCGTCTACCGTAATTCTATTTCTGTTGAACGATCGGATTTCCGATCAGAAATACCACCCCCCGTTGTCGCCCGGCCGCGGTATCGCGGCGGCCCGGCGGATCGTGTGGCTGTGCTCGGGACGTGCTAGCCCGCGTTCGGTCGATGTGCGCCGTCCTGCATCGGCGTATCCGTGTCTCGGTATGGTTCGCGCACGAACGGGGCGGTGACCGCTGGATTCAGTACCAATGGCTGCCGCTTGCCGGTGGCTCTGCGCCGCTCCCGCACGGCCCGGTCCTGGGCCGAGTTGTCCATGGAGAGCCGCCGTACGGTGCGCTCGAGCACCGGCAGGATCTCGTCGACGTCGAGGGTCTTGTCCGCGACCCGCGCGATCAGGGCGTAGATCACATTGGTCAGTATCAGTCCCGTGTCCTCGATGTATTCGGGATCGGCACCGTCGAGGATCTGTCCGGCTACCGGGAGGACGGCGGCGAACCCGTCGACGCTCAGGCGCGCACCGCCCGGGGTCGAGTGGGCCCGGTGGAACGCCTCGAGCATCGTCGGATTGCGCTCCCACGGCTCGAACACGTGCCGCAGCACGCGAATCACGCCGTCCGCGATCGATTCCTCGGGGGTGGGCGGTGCGATGTCGGGATAGGTGTTGGTGACCATCCACTCGTGGACCGCGGCGATGATCAACGCGTCCCGGGTGGGGAACAGCTTGTACACCGTCGCCAGCGATACGTGGGCGCGCCGCGCTACCTCGCGCAGCTGAACGGCGTCGTAGCCATCGGTCTGTAGCAGTGCGAGCACGGTTTTGATGATCTTCTTCGACGGAATCCGTGCTGCTGTCCGACTCACGCGAGAACTGTAACACGGTTACCATAGTAACCGTGTTACTGCCTCGAGGGAACGCTTTCGGCAGGATGGATCGGCCGATCGGTGGCGTGCAGCGGCCGGGTCGAACCACCACGACGGACCGCGACGATTTCGGCTCCGATGGCGACCGCGGCCTCGGCGACGGTCCGTCCGCCCAGGTCAAGGCCGATGGGAGAGTGCAGGCGGGACAGCTCGGCATCGGTGAGGCCGGCCGCGCGCAACCGGGTTCGGCGCTCGGCGTCGGCACGGCGCGAACCCATCGCGCCCACGTAGGCGATCGGCAGGCGCAGTGCGATCTCCAGCAGTGGGATATCGAATTTGGGGTCGTGGGTCAGCACGCACACCACGGTTCTTGCGTCGATCGGAGTGTTTGCGAGGTATTGATGCGGCCAGCGGACGACGACCTCGTCGGCATCCGGAAAACGATCTCGCGTCGCGAATACCGCGCGGGCGTCGCACAGTGGGACCCGATAGCCGAGCAGGCCGCCCACCCGGCACACGGCTGCGGCGAAATCCGTTGCCCCGCAGACGATCATCCGTGGTGGCGGCGCGAAGGACTCGACGAAGAACGTCGATTCCCCTGCGTCGCAGCCGATCGTGCGCACACCGGTGGCGCCGATGTCCAGCATGGCGCGGACCTCGGCGACGACGGCGTCGTCCAAATCCGCCCCGACAGTGCGGCTCGGATCGACCGTGGTCATGGCCCCGCTGCCCAGATCGCGGACCAGCGCCACCGGGCCGGGGGGACGCAGCGCCGCTTCGACGATCGGATGGTCGACCGCGCGCACCCGATGGACGAAAACATCCATGGTGCCGCCGCAGGTCAGGCCGACCGCGAAGGCGTCGGAGTCGTCGTAGCCGAAGCTCGCCCGCATCGGCGTGCCCGATCGCAGCACTTGTCGGCACAGTTCGTATGCGGCGGCCTCGACGCAGCCGCCCGAGATGCTGCCGAGGACGGTCCCGGCGGCGTCGACGGCGAGCGTGGCGCCGACCGGTCGGGGAGCGCTTCCGGTCACCCCGACGACGGTCGCGATCGCGTATTGCGCACCGGTCGCATGCCAACGCAGTAATGACGCGGTCAGTTCCCGCATGATCGACCCTCTCGACGACATTGCGCGATGGCAGGTGCAAGTGGAAGAATCATAAGTGCCCGACAGGAGATCATAATTCTCAGTCAAGACATATTATACTCTTGACACCGTTATAGATGCGGTGCTAGACAATTCCTCAGCAGCGATGAGCGGCTCCGAGGGGAGCCGGATCGCGTTGGTTCGAACGGATTGCGATGCCCTTTTTCCCTGCTCTCAGATTTTCATCGCCCTAGTGCATATTTCTTCCGGCAGAGCGTTTCCCGACACCATTTACCCGGTGGTGGCGGAAACGCTCCGCACAGTGAATGGGAGGCCGCCTGATGACAGATATCGGGATTCGTCAGGTGACGGAAGCGCCGCCGACCGGATTCGTCGGCACCCGGGTGCCCAGGGTCGAAGACCTCCGGTTGGTGACCGGCGCGGGCAGCTTCGTCGACGATGTGCATCGGCCCGGCATGCTGCACGCCTGCTTCGTGCGAAGTCCGATACCGCGTGGTCGCATCGTCGGCATCGATACCGCGGAGGCCGCGGCGCTCGACGGAGTGTATGCCGTGTTCACGGCGGCCGACCTGAATCCGGAAGTGCACCAGTTCTCGTACTCGCTGGACGCCCCGGGACTGCCGTCGGTGCCGCGGCCGCCGCTGGCCGAGGGCGAGGTGCGCTTCGTCGGTGATCCGGTCGCCCTGGTGGTCGCCATCGATCGGTATGTGGCCGAGGACGCGGTCGAGTTGGTGGTCGTCGACTACGAACCGCTCGAGCCGGTCGTCGACTATCGCACGGCACACGAAACCACCGAGCTGGTGCACGCGCAGTGCCCGGGCAACCTGGCCGGTGCGATGAGTGGGCGTCCCGCGGCCGAGCTCGACCCGGTCTTCGACGCGGCGGCACATGTGGTGCGGCAGCAGATCTTTCAGCAGGCGTACGCGCCGGTGCCGATGGAGACGCGGGGTTTGATCGCGGAATGGTGGGCTCCCAGCGGGGAGTTGACGGTCTGGGCATCCACCCAGGTGCCGCACGAGATCCGCGGCTTCTGCGCGCGACTGCTCGGCATCGCCGAACATTCGGTGCGGGTCATCATGCGCGATACCGGCGGTGGCTTCGGGCTGAAGGCCGCGCCGTTGCGCGAGGACGTCTGCATCGTGCTGGCCGCCCGCAAGCTGCCGGTGGCGCTGAAATGGATCGAGGATCGGCAGGAAAACCTGATGGCGGGCGGGATGGCCCGGCATGAGCACGGTGACGCCCGCATGGCCTTCGATGCGGACGGCACCATCCTCGCCGCCGCCATCGACTACGTGCAGAATGTCGGCGCGTATCCGACGCCGTCACCGCTGACGGCCGCCATCCCGGTCGGGATGCTGTTCCCGGGACCGTACCGGGTGCCTGCCGCGACATTCGATGTGCGGCTTATGTATTCGAACACCGTGGGGCGTGTCGCCTATCGCGGTCCCTGGCAGTTCGAGTCGGTGGCCCGTGAGGTGCTGCTGGATACCGCGGCGCGCCGGATGGGGATGGACCCGGTGGCATTGAGGCGACGAAATATGTTGCGACAGGACGAGTTTCCGACGTTCAACCCCAATGGCATGCCGTATTCCGATGTGTCGCCGTCCGAGACGTTCGAGCAGGCACTGGCCATGCTCGACTACGACGCCTTTCGTGACGAGCAGCGAAGCGCCCGGGCCGACGGACGCTATCTCGGGGTCGGCACCTGTACCTACCTCGAACCGACCACCGGCGGCACGCCGCTGCACAGTACCGAAGGCGCGACCATTCGGATCGAACCCTCCGGGAAGGTCAATGTGTATGTGTCGGGCGGATCGTCGGGAAACAGTCTGGAGACCACGGTGGTTCAGCTGACCGCCGACGCGCTCGGTGTGGATATCGCCGATGTCCACACGATTCAAGGTGATACCGCACTGACACCGTTCGGCGGCGGCACCGGCGGCAGCCGGTCGGGTTCCATGCTGGCCGGTGCGATCGCGGAGACGGCCGCCGTACTGCGTGAGCGGATGGTGGCGATCGCCGCGCACAAGCTGGGCGTGCCCGTCGAGGAGGTGGAGTTGACGCGTGGACGGGCGCAGGTCCGTGGCGTGCCCGATGCGGCGATGACGCTGGCCGAGATAGCGGATATCGCCTACTTCAACGGATACGACCTGCCGCCGGGAGTGCCCGCGGGCTTGGAGGCCAGCGGCCGATATCGGACGCCGCACATGATGATCTGGGCCAACGCGACCCATGTGTGCACCTGCGATGTCGACATAGAAACGGGTGCGGTGACATTGCTGCGCTACATCGTCAGCGAGGACTGCGGACCGATGATCAACCCGGATGTAGTGGAGGGCCAGATCTTCGGCGGCACCGTCCAGGGCATCGGCGGCGCGCTGTACGAGCACCTGGCCTACGACGAGAGCGGGAATCCGATCAGCACGACCTTCATGGACTACCTGCTGCCCACCGCGACCGAGGTGCCGGTCATCGAGGTCGGACATGTCGAGACACCGAGCCCAGGTCCGGGCGGTTTCAAGGGAGTGGGCGAGGGCGGCGCCATCGGATCCGCACCGGCGGTGATCAATGCCGTGGTCGATGCCCTCGCACCGTTCGGAGTGGAGGTCGGCCACCTGCCGCTCTCGCCCGCCGCGATCGTGGCACTGGTGGACCGGGCGCGCGCCGATCTAACCGGGACGGTGCAGGCATGAAACCCGCGCCGTTCGAATATCACGCGCCGATCTCCACCGTGGCGGCCGTCGAGCTGCTCGCCGAACTCGGTGACGATGCGAAGCTCATCGCCGGTGGGCAGAGTCTGGTGCCGATGCTGGCATTGCGGTTGGCGGTCCCCGAGCATCTGGTCGACGTGCGCCGCATCGATCAACTGCGCGGTATCGAGTCGCGCGCCGACTCGGTGTGGATCGGGGCGGGGACGACCCACACCGCGGTCGGCCGGTCGGCGGAGATCAACCGGGCGGTGCCACTGCTGGCACGGGCCACCCCGCTGATCGGTCATCCCCAGATCCGCAACCGCGGCACGATAGGCGGCTCGATCGCGCACGCCGATGCCGCGGCCGAATATCCGGCGGTGGCCATGGTTCTCGACGCGCGAATCGAGGCGGAGTCGCCGCGCGGGTGCCGCACACTGTCCGCGTCGGATTTCTTCACCGGGATGTGGAGCACGGAACTGGCGGCCGATGAACTGTTGACCGGGATCGTCTTTCCGGCGCGACGCGGCCGGTGCGGTTTCGCGATCGAGGAATTCGCCCGCCGCAGTGGCGATTTCGCATTGGCGGGTGCTGTCGTGGCCGTCGGTCTCGACGCCGACTCCCGCATAGACCGGTGCGGTATCGGTTTTTTCGGACTCGGACCCACCCCGACCAGGGCCACCGCCCTCGAGGCGGAACTGATCGGACGCGACATCGGCGAAGTCGCTCCCGATGAGGTCGGACATGCGGCGACGGAACCATTGGACGCGGTGCCGTCCGATCTGCACGGCACGGCCGATTACCGCAAACGGGTCGCGGCGGTGATGGTGGCGCGCGCTTGGCGTTCCGCCGTTGAGGAGGCAAGTAATGACTGATATCGATATCGAGGTGCGGGTCAATGGGCGGGCCCGGCGCCATCGGGTGCCACCTCGCCTGACGCTGGCGGACTACCTGCGCGAAATATGTGGGCTGACCGGGACGCACCTGGGCTGCGAGCACGGGGTGTGCGGTGCGTGCACGGTATTGCTGGACGGGCAGGCGGTGCGTGGCTGCCTGGTCCTGGCTGTGCAGGCCGACGGTGCGGAGGTGACGACCGTGGAGGGGATCGCATCGCCGGACGGCCGATTATCCCCGGTGCAGGCCGCGTTCCGAGACTGCCATGGGCTCCAATGCGGTTTCTGCACACCGGGTTTCATCACGAGTGTGACCGCTTTCCTGCAGGAAAGTCCGGACCCGTCCGATGATGAGATCCGAGAAGCACTGTCCGGCAATGTATGTCGCTGCACGGGATATCAGGGGATTGTGAAAGCCGTTCGCGTGGCGGCGGAATCGATTGCGAAGGAGTCCGCATGAAGTTCGAGAACACCTTCAGCATTCCCGCCCCCGCCGCACAAGCCTGGCGGGTGCTGCTCGACCTCGAGCGGATCGCCCCCTGCGTCCCCGGAGCCGCCATCACCGGGCGTGACGGCGACCAATATCGCGGCAAGATCAAGGTCAAACTCGGTCCGGTCACCCTGTCCTACACCGGCACCATCAAGATCGCCGCTCAGGACGAGGCGGCCGGGATCGCGGTGCTCGAGGGCGGCGGGCGAGAGGCGCGCGGCAACGGCACCGCGAAGGCGACGATCACCTGCCGACTCGTCGAATCCGCAGGCGTGACAGATGTTTTCGTCGAAACCGACCTCGCTGTCACGGGTAAACCGGCCCAATTCGGCCGAGGCGCGCTCGCCGAGGTCGCGGGCACGCTCATCGGAACGTTCGCCACCAATCTCGCGGCCGAGATCACCGCCGGGGCGACCACCGAGCCCGAATCCGCCTCAGCTGATGCGCAAATCGAGCGCAGCGCCGAGTCCGACGTGGTC
>NZ_BDBY01000074.1 GCF_001613225.1 Nocardia pseudovaccinii NBRC 100343 | reverse complement strand
GAGCCGCGGGTGTCGGCCGCGCCGATCGACCTGCTCGCCGCCAGCGGCGTGAGCGGTGCGGCGCGCTACGGCGCGATAGCCGTTGCCGCCGTGCTGGCGACCGTTCTGCTTTTGCTTCGCCGTCGGCACCGGGCCGACGGCCATGAACCCAGGGAGTGATACCGATGACCGGACGAGTAGCGGGCAAGGTCGCCTTCATCACGGGGGCAGCGCGCGGTCAGGGGCGCAGCCATGCGGTGAAACTGGCGCAGGAGGGTGCCGACATCATCGCCGTGGACGTCTGTAAGCAGCTCGACGGCGTCACCATTCCGATGTCGACACCGGATGACCTGGCCGAAACGGTCGCACTGGTCGAGGCGACCGGCCGCCGCATCATCGCGGTCGAGGCCGATGTGCGCGATCTGGAGACCATGCAGGCCGTGTCGACGACGGCGTCGCACAACTCGGTCGCCTGGACATCGTGGTGGCCAATGCCGGGTTGGCCAGCGATGGCGATGCGATGGACAAAATGAGCGAACAGACTTGGCGCGACATGATCGACGTCAATATGACCGGTGTCTGGATGACCACCCGGGTCTCGGTGCCGCACATCGTCGCGGGCGGTCGCGGCGGGTCGATCCTGCTCACCAGCTCGATCGGCGGCCTGCGCGCCGTTCCGAATATCGGCCACTACGCCGCCGCCGAGCACGGTGTCATCGGCATCATGCGCTCGCTGGCAATGGAGTTGGGGGACAAGAACATTCGCGTCAACGCGATCTGCCCCACGAATGTGGCGACGCCGATGCTGCTCAACGAGCCCACCTTCCGCATGTTCCGACCGGATCTGGAGAATCCGACCGTCGACGACTTTATCCCCGTCGCGCAGATGTTCCATGTGCTGCCGATCGCCTGGGTGGAGCCGGAAGATATCAGCAACGCCGTGCTGTTCCTGGCGTCCGACGAGGCCCGCTACATCACCGGGGTGGCATTACCGGTCGACGGCGGCATGATGCTCAAGTAGGGGCAGGACATGGATTCCACCGCGACACGGTTGTCCGTCATGCAGCGGTGGGCGCTGATGCTGTCCTGTGCCGCGGTGGCGCTGGTCGTCGCTTCGATGGCCGCGCTCTACACCGCGTTGCCCGAGATCGCCGCGGCCACCGGCGCCACCCAGCAGCAACTGACCTGGATCGTGGACGGCTACACCCTCGCACTGGCCTGTCTGGTGCTGCCCGGCGGCGCATTGGGGGACCGATACGGACGCCGCACGATGCTGCTTACCGGTCTCGGGGTGTTCGCACTGTTTTCCGCTGTGCCGCTGCTGTTCGACGGTCCGATATGGCTGATCGCGGCTCGTTCGGCGGCCGGTGTCGGCGCCGCGCTGGTGATGCCGTCGACGCTGTCGCTGCTCACCGCCGGATTGCCGGAGGGAAGGCGCGGCGTCGCCGTCGGGATGTGGGCCGGTTCCGTGGGTATGGGCGCGGTGGGCGGGATCCTCGTCTCCGGTCTGCTGTTGCAGTTCTGGACCTGGCTTTCGATCATGGCGGCGATGAGCGCGTGCAGCGCGCTGCTTGCCGCCACCGGATGCGTCATCCCCGAATCGATCGCGTCGGCACGGCCCGGTTTCGACCCGTGGGGCACGGTGACCTCGGCAATCGGCGTCGGCATGATCGTGGCGGCGGCCACCGAGACGCCGCAGCTCGGCTGGTCGCATCCGTTGGTGATCGGTGCCGCCATCGGTGGCATCGTGTCGCTCGCGGCATTCGCGCTGATCGAATTGCGAGTGGCGCATCCGCTGCTCGACGTCCGGTTGTTCGCCGATCGTCGATTCGGCACC
>NZ_BDBY01000073.1 GCF_001613225.1 Nocardia pseudovaccinii NBRC 100343 | reverse complement strand
TCGCCGTGGCTCGCCGAGCGATTCGGATTGCGGCTGCAAACCCTGTGCGGCCTCACGCTATTGGGCGTCGGACTGCTGGCGGTCGCCCGATTGTCGGTCGACGGCACCTATTTCGATGTCGTCTGGCCGCTGCTGATCGTCAGTCTGGGCATCAGCCTGTCGGCGGCACCGGCAACGGCCGCGATCATGGCGGGTGTGCCTGCCGATCAGCACGGCATCGCGGCGGCCGTGAACGACGTATCGCGCGAGGTCGGCGCCGCGATCGGAATAGCCTTGGCCGGAAGCATTCTCGCCGCGGGTTACAGCCACCGGATCGGGGCGATCCTGCCGATGCTCCCGCAACAGCTACGCGGTCCGGTCTCCGGCTCACTGGTCGGGGCGCTGGCGGTGGCCGAGCATCTGGGCCCGCAAGCCCAACCGCTCGCCGACGCGGCCAAGGCGGCGTTCGTCCACGGTGTCCGTCAAGCGGCGGCGATCCTCGGCGCACTGACCTTGGCCGCCGCCCTCGCCATCGGTCTATGGGCCCCCGGTCGGCGCGTCGGCCGAACCCCGCCCACCGTTGCACCGAGCGCCACACAGGTGGCCGAACCCGACTAGCCGGACAACCGGTGGCGCAGCAGTGGCAGACCGGGGCCCTCCAGCTCGTGCATGAGTGCGGTGCGGCCACCGACGCTCATCAGCAACGCTGCCGCCGACCCGCGAACCTCGGCTCCGCGTCCCCACGTCCGATCGATATCGTTGGCGCACAGGCGAATTCCACGCAGTCGGCCCACTGGCACGAAGCCGATCCGCCAGGGTGCGGTCAGGAAGTCGAGCGCCAGACCAGCCCGCAACAGGTCCGGGGCGAAGGGCAGGCCGAGTGGGATCCTGATGTCGCCGCTGTGCACCACGATGTCGGCCAGCGGGTCGAGTGGCCCGAACAGTGGCGGGCTGATGGGGCGATCGGCACAGCGACGCAGTGTGTCGGCGATCTCCGCGGCCGGTTGCCGAGCCCGACGCCGTGCCAGCTCATCGATACCGGCGGCCAGACTCCGGTGGCGCACTGTCCACCATTGGAACGTCCAGAAACTGTCGGCGAGCACACTGACCAGGTGTGCGGCCACCGTCTTGATATCCCAGCCCGCGCAGAGGCTCGGTGTCGCCAACTGTGCGTCGTCCAACTCGTCGAGCAGATCCGCGATTCGCCGCCGCTCGTCCGCGACGGCGGCGAAGAGCTCCGTCGCATCGGCCTCGCTCATCGTCTACCTCGATTCGGGGCTTGCCGCGCGTACGGTGACCACCGCCGACCGTTGATCGCATTTCGCATCGGTGAGGAGCAGTGATGACACAGGACACCGCGAAGCGAGTTGCCATTGTGACCGGAGCCGGGTCCGGGATCGGGGCGGCAGTAGCCCGGCAATTGGCCCGAGGCCCGCACCGCATGGCTTTGTTCGACCGCGATGCCGAGGTGCTCGGTGAGGTCCCAAGCGCCTGCTGTCCCAATACATGCACGAGTTCGCGGCACAGTTCGGCCCACGCAAGATTCGTGCCAATGTCATTCACCCCACCAACTGCAATACGCCGATGCTGCACAGCGAGCCCATGTATCGCGCGTTCCGTCCGGATCTGGAGAATCCCACGCGTGCGGATGCCGAGATGGCTTTTCCGGTGCAGCAGGTGATGCCGGTGCCTTATGTTGAGCCGGAGGACATCAGCGAGATGGTGGTATTCCTCGCATCGGATGAATCACGCTACGTGACCGGTATGCAGATGCGGGTGGATGCCGGTGGTTACCTCAGGTGGTACGACTACCACGTCTGACGCGCGGCCCCGGGAATCACCGGCTGACCGCGGGGGTGGCCACGCCGACCTCGACGCGGACCCGATCCTGATAGAAACCGATGTGGCCGCTCAATATCGCGACCTCCGCATAGGGCTCGGCGTACTCCCAGGCGACCGGATCCGGACCATCGGCCGGACGCCAGTACCGCGCCGTGCCCTTGAACGGACAGCGTGATATCTGCTCGTGAGGGACGAGCAGGTCGAAGCGCACATCGGATGC
>NZ_BDBY01000072.1 GCF_001613225.1 Nocardia pseudovaccinii NBRC 100343 | reverse complement strand
GCCGTGATCCTGTTCCGCGACAAGCAGACTCGCGGTCGACTCGCCGAAAATCCGATCGCCGGAGGTGACTCGGACCAGATTGCGGATGCGTCGGATTTCGACGCGATAATCCGGCCGGTCCAGATAGCCCGATGGCTCCAAGATGTCTCCTGTGGGTCAGAGCAGTGTGTCGGAGTTCGTGGCGCGTGGTTCGAGGCCACGCACCATCGCGTGCACACTGTAGGAGGCGACCACGGACCCCGCTTCGGTATACACCTGGCCCTCGCTCTGGGCGTGACCGCGTCCGGCGTAGGTGACGCGGGTGGCGTACAGCAGCCACCGCGCCACGTCGACCTCGTCGTGGAAGGTGATGGTGGCCATCGTGATTCCGGTGGAGATCGACCGGTGCGCCATCGCCTCACCGAAACCCGCGTGCGGGCGCAGCGCGGCGGCCACCGTCCAGTGGGTGCTGGACTGGGTCAGCAGCGCGGCGTGCAGGTAGTCGTGCTCCGGAGCGTCGCGAAATCGTGTCCAGACGAACAACTCCGGCGGGCCGACCCGATTCGGATCCGGGTCGTAGGCGTCATCGACCACTCGCATATCGCGGCCGTCCACCTCGGTGCCCGGAATGGCGAGTGGGCGCAGTCGCTCCGGCGGGTCGACCTGCGGTATCGGGGCCGCCGAGCGAATCAGGTCGGGTGCACCGGCGTCGAGCAGCACGATCCCGGCGCAGCGCGGCGAATCGTGCTGGCGGATGGTGACCTGCGCGGTGGTGTAGGTGCGCCCGGATCGCAGCGTATCGACCTCGATATCGAGCGGGGCCGTATGTGCGGCGGCGCGCGAGAAGATCATCGATGCCGAGGTAACGCGTTGGCGCGGTACATGTTTGGCCGCTGCCACCACCGCGTCGCCGAGCATTTGTCCGGCTTCGACCACGTCGCGGGCCGTCGGACCGTGAGCCGGGGCCAGATATCGGCCCGCGCCGGACGGCTGCACATCCATCAGGCGCTGTAGTTCCGCCTGATTCCAGGTGGGTGCGGCAATATCTACCTGCGTATCGAATTCGTCGCTCAGCATATGGCTCGCATTCAGTGGCCGTTCGGGAGGTGCGGGAGGAGTTCGGTTTCGGGCTCGACGCCGAACGAACGCAAAGCCATGGCAACCAAAGCATAGGTGCCGACCGTGAAGACCAGGTCCATCAGCTGCTCGTCGTCGAACTCGCCGACGAGAACGTGCCAGGTGTCCTCGCCGATCGTGCCGTCGGCGAGCAATTCGTCGGTCGCGACCAGCAGGGCCCGCTCGCCTGTCGACCAGTCCCGAAGAGCTCCGTGCGCTACGCGGGCGATCTCTTCGGGAGCGATACCGGCCCGTTCGGCAAGGATCGTGTGCTGTGCCCATTCGTAGCCGCAATGCCGTAGGTGCGCGACCCGCAGGATGACCAACTCCCGTTGCCTTGCCGACAACGTGTTCTCCGCCAGCAGGTGCCGATTGAAGCTGAGGAACGGCTTCGTCAAGGCCGGATAGACTCGTAACCTGAAATTTGTTCAGAGAGGACCGGCCAGTGTGCCGCGCTGCCGGTTCTTACGAATCAACCCGCTCGCTCGATGACGCCGCGCAACACGGTGTCGCGGACGTGAATCTGGGACGCGTGCGTCCCGATATCCCGCAGGATGTTCTCCGGGATCCAGCCCACTACGATCACGCAGCGGGCGAGCATCTCGTTCGACGGACTGTCGACCTCGATCTCATTCGATCGAATCGCTTCGGCGAGCAATGTTTTCATCTGTCGCAGCCGCTTTGTGAAGAGCCAGCCCGGATTCGGGGTGTCGGGCGGCGACTGCCGCATCCACGCCAGTTGGATGCGGAACTCGTCACCGAAACGATCGAGCGCGTTGGTATTGATCCAGCTCAGCGCATCCAGCTTCTCGATCGCCGAGGCATCCGACCGCAGCACATTCGTCCAGCCGAGGCCGATCTTCGCACCGAAGGACTGCATGATCGAGGCGAGCAGCTCCTCCTTCGAGCCGATCAGCCAGTACACGGTTCCGGTGCCGAGTCCCGCGGCCGAGGCGATATCGCGGACGGTCGTATTCTCATATCCGCGGCGACCGAATTCGGCCCGCGCGACCGCGCGGACGCGAGCCGCCTTGTCATCGGGCTCGCTCTCCTGCGACCAGCTCCGGACGACTTCGTCGGCGGCGCGGAAGGCGGCGGAACGGTCGAGTTCCGCATCGGTGTGCTGCCGTGTGGCCAAGCCCTCCAACAGAATTCGGCACAGCAAGGTGGCCAACTTATCCGGCGATCCTTTGTGCCGGATGACGTCCAACCCGACCTGCAGCATCGTCTGACAGATCCGATCGGCCAGTATCGGCAGATCGACATCGGCCCGCAGGTAGCCGCTCCACCGCGCGGCACGCAGGGTTTGCAGCATTGCCTCGAGTACGGCGGTCGGTCGCTGCCTGGTCAATTCGACGAGTTCGGGTTTCGAACTCGGCCCCTCGTAGAACGACATCTGCAGGGCGGCACGATGGGCGACCGCGCACTGCGCGATCGCCGAACCGAGCTCGACGATTCGATCGAAAGGCGGTCGCGAGTCCGGATGGTTCAACCGGTCCTGTGCCCGCTGCGCGATCTGGTCCAGGTCCGCGTGATAGCGGCGCAGCAATTCGACGAGGATGGCTTCCTTGGATTCGAAATGGTGGTACAGGCTGCCCGGGAGGATGCCGCACGCGTCGGCGATCTCCTGCAGCGACGTGCGCAGCCCAGAGGTTGCGATCAGCGATGCGGCGGTCTGCAGGATCTCGGTGCGGCGGGTGCCGTCGTCGTAGGCGTGGCCGATATCGGCGGCGATGGCGCGCGGCCGCACATCGCGCTGCGCAGGCTTGCCCTGGCCACGCCCCACAACACCTCCCCGACACCTCGCCGCCGTTATGGGACCCTGACAATTTGGGCTACCCAATGTTTGTTCAACGGTAGCAGAGGGGGCCTCAAGCCGACGGCGTCGGCAGTTGCCGGGCCAGGTCGAGGACCGTCACGGTATCGGTGCCGGTCTTCTTGAGGCGTTCGGATGAACGGAATCCCAGTTCACCACGGTGTTCTCGTCGCTGCACGCCTGCCAGAACGGATCCCAGTGCGGGTCGTGCAGTGAGGGATAGTTCAGTTTGGTCGGGTTCTCGGAGAAGGTGACGGCGTGGCAGCCCTTCTTCGCCACCCGCCGTACCTCCTCGGCCATGAGTTCCGGATCCCAGATCGGGGGCAGCGCCTGCGGGATCATTCGTCCCGGGTAGGCGCCGCACCACTCGTCGATGTGCCAGTCGTTGTAGGCCCGCAGCACGGCCAAGCCCAGGTCCTTGTCCTTGGCGCGGGCGAAGTACTGACCGCAGAATTGCGGATAGGACGGGAAATTCAGCGCCGCGGCAACGCCATTGGCGTTCATATCGCGGATGCGCTCGTGGATGTTGTAGCAGCCGTCGCGGATCTCGCTGAGTTTGGTCGGCTCGGCGCCGTACTCGTCCGGGGGTCGGCCCGCCACCGCGTTCAGGCCGACATTGGTGGCTTCCTGTCCCTCGAACACCCATGCATCGGTGCCGTCCGCTCGCTGGATGAGCTTGGGCACATCGTTTTTGTACTTGGCGGGGATGTGGTTGTCGAACATGTCCGGCGGTTCGACGAGATGGTCGTCGACCGAGACGAGTACGAAGTCGTTCATGTCCATACCGCGCTCCTTGTCTACCGTTCGTTTCGGATGTAGCTCTGAACGGATATTTGGTCAGCGGCCGATGGATCGCCATGCGTATAGCTACGATCCGAACAAAAGTTAGGTATGCCGAGGGGTCGTCACATGGCAGATGAACTGACACCGGGCGTCAAGGACGCGCAGGCCAGATTCGATGCGGCCCCCGACACCGTACGTTGCGGGCACGTTCTTCCGATCCCCGACGCACCTCGAAGTGGTATGGGACCGATAGTGATTGACCGACCGATCCATCCGCCGCTAGTCTATGAACAAATATTAGGTTTTATAGGCGTCGAACGACACGGAGGAGCAATGTCGAACGAATCGCGCAGCGTTGTCATCACGGGGGCTTCGCGAGGTCTGGGACTCGCCTCCGCGGCGCATCTCTACCGGCGGGGGTGGCGAGTAGTCGCAGCCATGCGATCCGTAGATACCGGGCTCGATCAGCTGCGCGCGACGACCGGTGCGCAACAGGGTGATCCGCGCTTGATCGGCATCCGGCTCGACCTGACCGATCCGTCGTCGATCGAGGAGGCCGCGGCTGCCATCGTCCGTGCGGTCGGTGCTCCCCACGCGGTGGTGCACAACGCCGGTGTCTCCGCGGCCGGAATGGTCGAGGAGACACGGGCCGTACGCCCGCCATCACCGCACCATGGACCGGCGCGGGTGGGCGGCGATGAAGTACGCGGCCCGCTCGCCGGAACAGTTCGCCGCCGGGCTCGCCCGAGCGCTCGGCGGCACCGCACCGTTCGTGCGGCGCGCGGTGGGTCCGGATGCGCGAATGCTGTTGATCGCCAGTCGCATTCTGCCTACCACGGTCTTGCATCACCTGACCCGTCTGATGCTGGGGATTCCGCGAGCCGCACCGTTCCTGCGCCGGGCGGCGGGTCCGGATGCGCGAATGCTGTTGATCGTCAGCCGTATTCTGCCCGCCGCGGTCTTGCATCACCTGACCCGGCTGATGCTGCGAGTTCCACGATCCGGTGCCGCGAGCCAGCCGCTACCGGCCGACCTCCAGTCGCATGAGAGCGAGAGAAATGCTTGATACTGTTCGGTTCGAATCACGGATGTTGATCGATGGGGAGCTCGTCGACGGCCGGGCCGGGAAATTCGACAACATCAACCCCGCCACCGAGGAGGTGCTCGGTGCGGTTTCCGACGCGTCGGAACGCGATATGCGGATGGCCATCGCTGCCGCCCGCCGAGCCTTCGACGAAACGGCCTGGTCCACCGATCATGGCTTCCGGCAACGCTGCCTGCTGCAGTTGCAGGACGCATTGGAGTCCGAGCGGGAGGAACTGCGCGAGGAACTCATACTCGAGGCCGGGTGCCCGCGGGCGATCACGATGGGGCCGCAACTGGACGCGCCACTGGCGGATGCGCTCAGGTATCCGGCCGAGCTGATCGACAGTTATCCGTGGCGAACCTCCCTCGGCGATGCCCTGGTTTCGGTCACGGGCGTGCACACGCTAAGGGTGCGGCGACCATGAAGCGCCTGTTCCTCGAGCTCGGCGGCAAGTCGGCGACCATCGTCCTGGAGGATGCCGATTTGGCCTTGGGCTGCATGATGGGTATTGCGCCGTGTATGCACGCCGGTCAGGGCTGCGCCAATCCCACTCGACTGTTGTTGCCGCGGTCGCGGTATGACGAGGGGGTCGCGATTCTGAAGGCGATGTACGAGGGGGCGCACCGGGCGACCCGCAGGATCCCGCCACGCTGTGCGGTCCGGTCATCTCCGATAAGCAACGCAGTCGCATTCGTAGCTATATCCGGACCGGTGTCGACGAAGGCGCCACGCTGCTCGTCGTCGGCGCCGAGCAACCACAAGGCTTCGACAGGGGATTTTTCGTCGAGCCAACGCTTTTCGTTGATGTGGACAACTCGATGACCATCGCCCAGGAGGAGATCTTCGGTCCGGTGCTGGTCGTCATCCCCTACGACGACGAGGACGATGCGGTTCGCATAGCCAACGACAGCCCGTACGGCCTCGCGGGCAACGTGATGTCGGGATCCGTGGAGCACGCACTTGCCGTGGCCGCACGATTGCGCGCGGGCTTCATCGGCATCAACGGCACCGCGGGTTACGGCGCGGACACCCCGTTCGGCGGATACAAGGCCAGCGGGGTGGGCCGCCAGAACGGCATCGCCGGATTCGACCAGTACACCGAGGTCAAATCCATCGCCTTTCCCGCGATGTGAGTTCCGGACGCTAGATCCGTGGCCCTCGACTTGCCTGGATCGCCCGGCGCGCCATGTCGGAGGTGGCGTTGACGAGGCGGCGGTGGGTGCGAACGGATTCCTCGGACTCGGCCTCGGAGGGGTATTCACCGTGTTTGGTGAGTACCTCGGCGCAGGCCTCTTCCTGCGACGACCACAGGGCGACGAGGCTGCTTACCACGTAGCGGATCGATCTGGCCGCGCTTGCCACCACGGCGCGTCGTGACGGCGACGGCTATCTCGTCACCGGGCAGAAGGTATGGGCGAGCGGAGCGCAATACGCCGACTGGTGCCTGCTGCTGGCCCACACTGATCCGAAAGTGCCTAAACGCCGGGGCATTTCGTATTTTCTGTTGGATATGCGCACACCCGGCATCGATGTGCGGCCCACTCGGCATGCCACCGGCGAACGCACTTCTGCGAGATCTTTCTCGACGAGGTGCGCATTCCCGCCACCCAACTGGTCGGCGCGGAGCACGCGGGCTGGCAGGTGGCGCAGCAGACCCTCGGCGCCGAGCGCGGATCGACCATGCTGGAGTTGGCCGAACGACTGGGCAACGCTGGATTCCGGTGGCTGCTGTGGGCGTGCGCCGGGCCGGACGCGACGGGACGGCGTCCGATCGATGATCCCGTGGTGGCCGATCGTCTGGCCGGGTTCGAAACCGAGATCGCCGGTCTGCGCGCACTGTGCCGCGACCTGGTGCAACGCCACGATGCCGGAACCGTCGGCCCGGCCGACGCCTCGATCGTGAAGCTGTTCTACAGCGAATTACTCCAACAGGTAACGGATTTCGGCGCGGCGATCGGGGGAGTGGCCGCCCATACGGTGCTGCGCGAGCCGAGGTCGGGCGGTTGGGAGTCCGGGGCATGGGTACTGGATTTCATCGGCTCATGGGAATGGACGATTCCCGGCGGGACGAGCGAGATCCAGCGCACCATCATCGGCGAACGCGGCCTCGGCCTGCCCCGCGAACCGGCAGCGACATGAAGGCCGGAACAGTGTGCACCGAACCGGATTTCACCGAAATCCACGACGAACTGCGAGCGGTGACCCGCGACGTGCTCGCGACGGTCACGCCGGGGGAGCACATCGAACCTCGACCGGGCGGACCGGCACCAGCCACCCGCTGCCGCCGATCCGCGAAGGGCCGCGCGGACTCGCGAAAAGTGTTGTCCGGTCGGGATGCGGCCCAGGCGATTAGGGTCGCGTTTGTGGATGTGCTGGACAGGCTTCGGTTGGATGTTCCCGTCGCGCAGGCGGGCATGGCCGGTGTTGCTGGCGGCCGTTTGGCCGCTGCCGTCGCGAGCGCGGGTGGGCTCGGGACGATCGGCTTGCTGCCCGCGACCGATTTGCGGGCCGCGATCGGACGGGTGCGCGACGAGGCTCCCGGTCGTTCTGTGGCGGTCAATCTGCTGATGCGGTTCGCGCGCCGTCGTCACGTCCAGACGTGTATCGAAGCCGGTGTCGATGTCGTGGTGGTCGCCTTCGGCGGGGATGCCGCGCTGGTGCGTGAGCTGCGCGGTGCGGGTGTGTTCGTGCTGGTGATGGTCGGAACCGAGAACCAGGCCCGTGCTGCCGTGGCATGGGGCGCGGACGGTCTCATCGCTCAGGGCCGCGAGGCGGGTGGGCATCTGGTGGGAACTGTTGCGGCCCTGGATTTTTTGCCGCGCGCACTGGCAGTGGCGCAGGACCGTCCGGTGTTTCTGGCAGGCGGTGTGGCAACGAGCGGTGACACTGGTGCCGCGCTGGCCGCCGGTGCGGCCGGAGTGGTTGCCGGGACCCGCTTCGTTCTCACCGAGGAATCCGGCGCGCACCGCGAATACCAGCGTCGAATCCTCGCTGCCCGTATGACGCTGGAGACAACTCTGTTCGGGTTGAGTTGGCCGATGCGGCATCGGGTGGTGCCCAACACGGTCACCGATCGTTGGTGCCGCGCGGATGGGGCCGCGCGGCGGCTTCCGGCGCTGATCAACTCGCTGAGTGCCCCTCTGGCCCGCCTGGTGCCCGAGAAAAGCGAAGGAACGGCGCTGCGGATGCAGCGGCCCGCGATTCCACTGTTCAGTCCAGCAGCACCACTGGAAGGAATGCCCGGGCAGTGGGTCGATCGGGCCGCACTGTATGCCGGTGAGTCGGTGCTCCGGATCAACGGCGTGGTGTCGGCAAAACAAGCCGTCGCCGAGCTCGCCGGTTAATGCTGGGATCCGCGGTTGCGCCGGAAGGCTCGCAAAGCGTCGGAATGAGTGGACGGACCAGCGTTGACGCTAGGCTTGCGGCATGAGTGAGGCTGTCGACTGGTCGTGGCTGCGTAAACCGATCCCGGTTGTCGATATGGCCATGTACTTGGACATGCCCGAAGACGTAGCCCGGACCGTGGAAATCCGTGACGGCATGATCGTGCATTGCGAATCCCCGTCGCCGAACCATGTGGCGATCAGCGACAACATCAAGGGAGCGCTGCGCGAGGCAGTATCCAAGCGTCCCCGCGAAGCCCCGTGTATGCGGGCGAGCGGTGAGCTCGACATGCTGGTTTCCGAGGTACCGTTCCACTACAAGCGGCCCGATGCGATCGTGTACCGCTGTATCGATGAGCCGCGTGGCAAGTGGAAGACCAAGCCGATGGCATCGGACACGCTATTGGTCGTCGAGGTCGTATCACCCAACACGGTGACAGCCGATCTGGTCGAGAAGCGAGCGGAATACGCGCGACTGGGCATCTCGCACTACTGGATCGTGCGCATGGTGCAGGACGACGGCCCCGTGACTTCGATCGAGATGCTACGACTCACGACGGATGGCACCTATGTCCGCGAGAACATGTCACTGCGCGCCCGCGGCGATGCGGTGGCAGTCGACGTCGCGGACCCACTCGACGTGACTATCAGCTGGAATCAGCTCGACCTCGGATTGGACTGAAGCGCGCGACTACTGCGTGAGGCGCTCGGCCGCAAGCGCGCGGAGGTCGCTGGATTTGATTTTGGCGCTGCCGGTTTTGACAATGTCGGTGAGCCTGCCTTCCCAGAACAGTCGGTCGGTGTCGTCGAGGTGGCCGCCGTCGCCAGTGTGGAAGAAGCCCTCGGCGTCGAGCGTTTCGTCCAGTGGCGTACCGATGTAGCCCAACACCGCGCTCGAGTTGGCCACCGAAGTTCTCGCTGCCGCTCCGCTGTCGGTGCGGGCGGCCCGGGAAACGGTCGTGCTCGCCACCGAGATGGGTCGTACGGCCGCCCTGCAAGCGGCACGGCACGCGGCCGAATACTGCTACCGCAGCGAAGATGCGCAGGAGGGACCGCGCGCATTCGGCGAAAAGCGTTCCCCGCGTTGGCAGGGACGATGACTGTCCCCATCCGCGACCGATCAGGCGCTCGTGCGGCTGCTTCGATGTTTCTCGGTGAGGTTGGGCAGTACGGTGGAGATGTCGCGAGCCGCGGCCAGCAGTACTGGAACGACAGCGCCTTTGCGCTCTTCATCGTTCGGAATGATGGCCGACAGTGCGGCCACGACCGTGCCCTGCGAGCTGCGGATCGGTGTGGCCACACCGACCGTTCGGTGATGGGTGTGCCCCCGGCACCATGCGAAACCCCGTTGCCGGACATCCGCTATCGTGCGCCGCAGCCGGTCCGGCTGGGTGATGGTGTTCGGGCTGTAGGACAGCAGAGGCCCGGCCAGGACTCGTTCCTGTAGTTCCGGAGTTGCGAAGGCGAGCAATAGCAGCCCGGACGACGACGCGTGCAGTGGTATGCGAGTACCGACCCGAGTGGAATTGGCGACCGCCCCCGGCGCGGACAGGCGCTCCAGGCAGATCACATCGTGCCTGTCCCGGACGCCGAGCTGGATATGGTGGCCGATCGCCGCGTGCGCGCTCTTCATCGGCGGCATCGCGAATTCGCGCAGTGTCTGCGCCAACGACGCCCGCAGTCCCAACTCCCACATGCGTACTCCGACTCGCACCCGTCGGTCGTCCTCCCGGGTGAGCAGTCCATGCGTGACCAGTTCGGCAACCAGCCGCGACGCTGTCGCCCGGTGCAATCCGCTTCTGGCCGCGATCTCGGAGATCTGGAGGATCGGGTCGTCCGCGGTGAATGCGTCGAGGATCCGCACCGCGCGCGACAGTACGGACTCACCTGTTGCGAATCGTGACACTGTGCGCTCGTCCTCTCGTCGGCCTTCCCGATCCCGCCGACGCGGAGCGCCGGTAACAGACCCAACGGTTCCAGCACCGGTACGCGGCGACGATGGAGTGCGATCCCGAATCGATGGTGTAGCTGAGTACACCATGGTATTTCCCGTGACGGTTGTCACAGAAAGGAAATACTCATCCATTGAGATCGCTGCTAACACGCCGATTGCCCTCGGTTAGCTTCAGAACTGCGTCGGCCGAAATAAACAAGCAATGAAGCTGATTAGCCGTGCGCCGGGATATCGATTCGACTGCCCGCAGGGCGTCTGAATGAAAATGCAGCGAGGACATCAGATGAGGGATATTTGGCATGCCTTTCCGATCCGAAGAATTCGGGTCGCCGGTATTGCTGTTGCTGTTACCGCGGCGGTGGCGATGGGATTCTTTTCGCCCGGTGCGGCGAATGCCGACACCTTCGTGCCATTGCCCGACGGTCATGTGGAAGGACCGGGAGCGACCATCGACAGTGTCGGCGAGCACGCGGTGGTTTCGCCATCGCTCGCGGACAACGGAATCGGCCGGAACGTGTGGGTCTCCGGCCGTGTCAGCGCCGACGTGGTGACGCCGCACGGCACGGTGGGCCCGTACAACGGCCCGCAGAACAACCCGGGCACCGGCGACTCGTCGACGCACGGCGCTTCGGCATTGACGGTGGGCTATATCGTCGGCTGCCAGGTTGCGCTGGGGAGTCTGTCGTCGTCGTTGTCCGCCGCGCTGAGTACGGCACCTAGTTTGTCGGGATCGTTGTCCCTGCCACTGGCGCCGGGCGATGTGAAATGGGTGAGATTCGATCAGATCGATATCCCGGACAGTGGCACCT
>NZ_BDBY01000071.1 GCF_001613225.1 Nocardia pseudovaccinii NBRC 100343 | reverse complement strand
CTTTATGGTCAGCCGTTCAGTATCGGTTGATTTCGGCCAGACCGTATCTATTCGCTTCGGCGTACGAATTTCGAGGGAAATCATCATGAACACTGCTCGAACGAGCGTTGTGCGGCTGGCAGGCATCGCCGTTGTCGCGGCGGCGGCATTCGCGGCCGGTCCGGCCAATGCCGACACATTCGTGCCGCTGCCCGGCGGCGACATCACCCAGACGCTGGACGACGGTACCGTCGTGCAGGTCACCCTGACCGGCGAATCGGCCACCATCAGTCCGTCCATGGGTGACACTCCGCTGCATCGCAATGCGTGGACGAGCGGGCGCGGCGAGGTCAACCTATCCGAGGGCGCGGCCGCCGACCCATCGACCTACACCAAGTTGCAGCCCGGGTATGTCGTCGGCTGCCAGGTCGATCTGAAGGGAATCACGCCGGGTGCGAGCGCCGGTGTGTCCGCCAGCAATCTGAGCTCCAGTTCGCCGACGGTATCGGGCACCGGCGGCGGTTCGCTCAGTCTGACGCTCGCGGCCGGACAGGCCAAGTCCTTCTACATCCTGGACCTGGAATCGCCCGACGGCTATGGCAACGAGTCGCACAGCTCGCGCAACAAGGTGATGGGTACGCACTCCAGCATCACCTGGAAGGACGAAACATTCGCGGTCGACGGGTGCGGTGGCTACGCCCAGGCCCGTTCCTTCGTCCGGGTGATGATCCACACGCCCAGCACCGTCGGTTACGTGACGCTGTGGGGTGAACCCTTCAGCATCGGCTGAGCAAGCTCGGCCTGCACGAGATCGTTGCGAAGGAGGCGGCGCACCTCGATACGAGATCGAATGGGACAACGAGCGGCCGAACGTCATGTTCGGCCGCTCGGTCGTACCCCGGAACTGCGTATCCGATATAACGAAGTCGGATTCTCGGTAGGAACATGGAAGTGGGGCTCGAATGGATAACGTCGATTTCAAGGACAAGTACGGGCCGGTGGCGCTCGTCACGGGCGCATCATCGGGCATCGGCAAGGCGTTCGCCGATGTGCTGGCGGCGATGGGGCTGGACCTGGTGCTGGTCGCCCGTCGGCTCGACCGGCTGGAAAAGTCGGCCGCAAAACTGTCGCAAGAACACGGTGTACAGGTGCGGTCGGTTCAGATAGACCTCTCCGCGCCGACGGCCACACAGCAGATGCTCGACGCTACCGGCGCGCTCGAGATCGGATTGGTGGTCAGCAACGCGGGCTTCGGCATGAAAGGTGCGCACGCCGACAACGATCCGCAGGCGATGGCGGAAATGCTGATGGTGAATTGTCATGTGCCGATGCAGTTGGCCCACGGTTTCATCCCGCGCCTGCGTCGACGTGGTCGCGGCGGCATCATCTTCACCAGTTCGGTCGAAGCCCTTATGGGATGCCCGTATTCGGCCGCCTACTCGGCGAGCAAGGCGCTGGTCAAATCATTGGGCGAAGGCCTGTGGGCAGAGCTCCAGCCCGACGGAATCGATGTCCTGACACTGTGTCCCGGCGCAACGGAATCCGAAGCCGCGGCCAACCAGGGCATCGACATGTCCACACTGCCCGAGGTGATGTCGGCCGAGGAAGTAGCGCGACTCACCCTGGAGAACCTCGCCAACGGTCCCGTCTTCATCAGCAGCGAGTACTACCGGGCGACATTCGAAACACTCCTCGCGATGCCGCGGCGCGATGCGCTGATGGCGATGGCGGGGCAAATGAGGCGCTGACGCCGTCAAGTGTCTGTGAGCTGCGTGGCGCATCGAGTCGCGTTGCGCGACTATGGGATCTCGCGCCACAATGCCGCTGGGCGGGCGATCACCGACCGGGATGCGCTGCGACTCAGGACATCCCGCTCGTGCCGATCTCGGTTTAGCGGCCGGGGTAGATATTGCAGAGGTCTTCGGGTTGCAGGAGGCTGCCCTCGCGGGCGATGCGCGCCTGCTCCTGAGCGATGCACTCCTGATACTGCAACCGCCGATCCAGATCGTTTTGGTCGTCCCCGCTGAGGAACCCGGCGATGAGCGAACCCAGCACCACGGCCACCGCGCATACGATGGCGACCACCCGCTCCGTCGGCACGGCGGCCAGGGCCGCTGGCGCCTCTCCTCGATCCGCTCGATCCTGATATCCGAAGTCATCTGTCACGATGAAATCCCATTCGCCGATTCCGTTGTGCCGGAAGTAATATCGCGGACTCGGCCTGGAGAATGCTGAACACAACCTTGTGAATCGGCCAACGCACTTGGGTGACAGACGAACTCGCTGTAGCTTCGGGTCAGCCCGCCGCGGCCGCGTGGGTGTCCATGGGAGGAGGGCGCGTATGCCCACAGTGCGGCGGTCTCACTAGCCCTCGGGTGGGGGCGTGATTTTGCGACAGGCGCCGGGTAGTAGGAGGGTTGAACGCTCGGTCGACGCCGCGGGGGTGCCACGTCGGCCCGGTTCGCAGGTTCATGGGTGGGTACCACACACCTCGCCACACCGGGACTCCGAGAGTGGGAGGGTGCACCGGGAGTTTCTCGGCCAGTGAGATGTCGACCGTGATGCGGCGCACCGGGGGCAACGCCGTGTCGTCGGGGAGCAGATCCGCCACCATCGCCAAGCAGTCCCGCTCGTCGAATCCAGTCACACCGACGCCTTGGCAGAGCTCAACCCGGAAATCTGGTTCGTGCTCCATGGGGGAATCCCCGTGCGCTCGACATCCTTGTTTTCGTCAATCAGCACGCCATGTCATGGGCCGGACAGCACGAGCTTGCCAAGGCGATCGACCCGCGAGCGCAGAACGCGGCCCGCCGAGCCGCGATCGTCTCCGCCGTCGAGCGCCTGTTCCCCTCCGTGCGGCGGGACGGCCAGTCCTGAGCGGCCTGCGGAAAATGAAGCGTCAGTACACAATTCGCACAGGACCGGGTTCAGCGCAGGCGGCGGCCGGTAGGGTCGGTCTGATGGAGTGGAGTTTGCGGTCGGCCGAAGCGCTCGCAGCTGCGTTGCGTGCCGGTGAGGTGACCTCGGTGGAACTGACCGACGAGGCGATCGCCCGTATCGAGCGGGACGACAAGGCGATCAACGCGATCTGTGTGCCGGACTTCGATCGTGCCCGTGCCGCCGCGCGCAGTGCCGACGAGGCGCGTGCCCGCGGCGAGGATCGGCCGCTGCTCGGCATTCCGGTGACGGTCAAGGAGTCCTACAACATGGCCGGGCTGCCCACGACCTGGGGCATACCGCAGCAGCGGAACTATGTGCCTGCCGAGGACGCGGTTCAAGTGTCGCGACTGAAGGCCGCGGGCGCGGTGGTGCTCGGCAAGACGAATGTGCCGTTCATGCTGGGAGATCTGCAGAGCTTCAACGAGATCTACGGCACCACCAACAACCCGTGGGATCTCGGCCGCACGCCGGGCGGGTCCTCCGGCGGATCGGCGGCGGCCCTCGCGTGTGGGTTCGGCGCGCTGTCCATCGGCTCCGATATCGGTGGTTCGCTGCGCACCCCGGCGCATTTCTGTGGCGTCTACGCGCATAAGACGTCATACGGGCTGGTGGCGAGCCGCGGTCATGTCCCGCCGCCCGCGCCCGCACTACCGTCCGAGCGCGACCTCGCCGTCGTCGGGCCGATGGCGCGCACCGCCCGCGACCTCACACTGCTGCTGGACGTGATGGCCGGCCCGGACCCGCTGACGCTCGGCGTCGCATACGACCTGGCTCTTCCGTCCGCCCGCCACGAGCGGCTTTCCGATTTCCATGTCCTGGTCATCGACGATCATCCGCTCATTGCGACCAGCTCCGCTGTGCGGGCCGCGGTGAACCGAGTCGCCGACGCGCTCGTCGGCGGCGGCGCCCGAGTCGAACGGCAAAGTACGTTGCTGCCCGATCTGATCGAGGCCGCGACGCTCTACACGCAGTTGCTGCTGGCGAACCTGGCCGCAATGTATCCCGTGGAGCGGTACGAGCAGATTCGGACCCACGCCGCCGGACTGAACGCGGACGACCAGAGTCTGCACGCGGCGCGGTTGCGCGGCGCGGTGTTCAGCCACCGCGACTGGATCGAGGCCAACATCCGTCGTGAGCGCCACCGCCAAGGCTGGCGGCAACTCTTCGCCGAGTTCGATGCCGTGGTCTGTCCGATCACGCCGACTCCCGCTTTCCCGCACGATCACAACCCCGATCTGGGAGAGCGGCGGATCGACATCGATGGCGTGGCCTACCCGGGCGCCGACCAGCTCGTCTGGGCCGGTCTGGCCACCATGCCCGGTCTCCCCTCCACCGCCATACCGGCGGGCCGGTCCCCCGAGGGCCTGCCGGTGGGAGTGCAGCTCATCGGTCCGATGTTCGAGGACCGCACCCCGCTGCGGCTGGCCGAACTGCTCGAGCAGGAGATCGGCGGTTTCGAGGCGCCGACGTCGGTGGCGGAACAGGTTCGATAGCTGACAAGCTCGAACGCGCCACGATTCCGGACTCGAGCAGACCGCCGCCTCGAAATGTGTTGTGGCGCTACGTGATTCGCGGTCTGCGCAGTCCGAGTATGCGGCGGCCGATGTCGAGCAGCTGACGATTCAGCGTCTCCTGATCGACATCGCTCGGCGCGCCGGAGGCGGCACCGGCTAGACCCGTCAGCACCGCCGTGGCCGCGATGACACCATCAGGTCCCGGGGTGAGCTCGGCCAGTAGTGTGACAGGCCGATCGATCACCTTGCTCCAGTCCGGTTGCTGGCGCACCACCCGAATGACGCTGGGGTCGGTGGTCACGACCGCGGCGATCGATCGGCTCGCGGCGGCGAGTTCGGCGTAACCGATCAGCATCGACTCCGCGCGGGCGCGGGCGGTGCGCTGCTGTTCGGCGGTCTCGATCACCGATCGGAGTTGTTGCAGCAGTGGTTGCAGCACCGCGAGGAGTAGTTGTTCCCGGGTGCGGAAGTGGTAGTAGATCGCGGCCTTGGTGAAGCCGAGCTCATCGGCGATCATCTGCAGTGAGGTCCCGGCAAAGCTGTGCCGGATGAAAAGTGCTACCGCGACGTCGATCAGGCGCTGTCGACTGTCGGCTTCACGCGCGACAACATCTGCCCTAGTCATGGCGTTCCTTCCGGTGAGCTCATCGTGATGCCTAAGACTGTACTTGACGATCGGCAAGGAATTTACTTTACGAACGGCTAGCAATCTACTTTACGAACGACTAGCATTTCCTGGTGTCGGCGGCCCGTTGGCCGTGGTATTCGATATGACGGGAGCTACAGATGCCGCATTTCGCGAAGCCCGCGGAGGGGTCGTGGACGGAGCACTATCCAGAGCTCGGCACCGGCCTGGTGTCGTTCGAGGATTCGATCTCGCCGGAGCACTATGAGCTCGAGCGCAAAGCGATCTTCGCGCGGACCTGGCTGAATGTCGGTCGGGTTGAACAGCTTCCACGCAAGGGCAGCTACTTCACCAAAGAGCTCGCGGTGGTGAACACGTCGCTGATCATTGTCAAGGACAACGATCAGCAAATCCGCGCTTTCCACAATGTCTGCCGCCATCGCGGCAACAAGCTGGTCTGGGACGACTATCCGGGCCAGGAGACTGCCGGTACCTGCCGACAGTTCACCTGCAAGTACCACGCGTGGCGCTACAGCCTCGAAGGCGAGGCTACCTTCGTGCAGCAGGAGCAGGAGTTCTTCGACTTCGACAAGGACCGATTCGGTCTGAAGTCGGTGCGTTGCGAAGTGTGGGAAGGCTTCATATTCATCAATCTCGATGATGATGCCGCGCCGCTGACCGACTATCTCGGGAAGTTCGCGGAGGGCCTGGCGGGCTACCCGTTCGGCGAGATGACCGAGGTGTACAAGTACCGGGCCGAGGTCGGCAGCAATTGGAAGCTCTACATCGACGCCTTCGCCGAGTTCTACCACGCGCCCATCCTGCACGCGAAGCAGTACGTGTCCGGTGAGTCGTCGAAGCTGTCGAACTTCGGCTTCGAGGCGCTGCACTACGAACTGGACGGGCCGCACGGGATGGTGTCCTCATGGGGTGGCATGGCACCCCCGAAAGACCTGAATATGGTCAAGCCGATCGAAAGAGTATTGCGCAGCGGGAATTTCGGCGCCTGGGATCGCCCGGACATCCCCGCGCTGGACAATCTGCCACCCGGCCTCAACCCCGCCCGGCATCGGGCATGGGGCCTGGACTCCTACGTCTTCTTCCCGAATTTCATGATCGTCGTGTGGGCGCCGGGCTGGTACCTGACGTATCACTACTGGCCGACCGCCTACAACAAGCACATCTTCGAGGGCACCTGCTATTTCGCCCCCGCGCGCAATGCCACCGACCGGTTGCGCCAGGAACTGGCCGCGCTCACCTTCAAGGAATTCGGCCTGCAGGACTGCAACACCCTCGAGGCCACCCAGACCATGCTCGAATCACGGGCGATCACCGAGTTCCCGCTCAACGACCAGGAGATCCTGTTGCGGCATCTGCACAAGCAGGCCACCGATTTCGTTGCCGGGTACCAGGCGCAGTCATCACGAAACGGCTGACTGGACCAGCCGGTCGCGCAGCGCGGTGAGAGTCGAGGGCGATAGTCCGGCCCTGCTACGCAGGTAGCCCTCGATACTCCCGTGTTGTTCCCGCAGTGTGGTGAGCAGGGTGGCCATCGCCAGCCGCGGCGCGCCGAACACCGCGCGGTAGCGTGCGGGGTCGACATCCTCGGGGAGGCGAGCGAGTAGGCGGGGCAGGCGCCGATCGGTGAAGTGGATGGCGCTGAGTTCGTAATCGTCGAGAATCGTCGTCTCGTCGACCCCGAGTGCCGCCAGCAGCAATGCGGCGGCGACGCCGGTGCGGTCCTTTCCCGCGGTGCAATGGATCAGCGCCGGTGTACCGTCCGCATCGGCTAGCTCGGTGAGGATCCGCCCGAATATCCCGGCGTCGAAATCGGCCATCCGGCGATACATTTCGGCGAGGAAGTCGTCGGGAATGTCGGCGGGCCGGGTCCGGATCATCTCGGCATTGGCCCGGGTGTGGGCGGCGGTGCCGCCGATGGTGAGTGATATGCGGCGCACGGTGGCGGGCAGGGCCGAGGGGGAGCGGTCGCGCTCCTCGTCGGTGCGCAGGTCATACGCGACGAGAAGCCCCAGGCGTTCGATGATGGCGAGGTCGTCGATGCTGAGCCGGTGTGGAGCGTCGGAGCGATAGACCATCCCCCAGCGGGTGTATCCGCCGTCGACGGTCGGATAGCCGCCGAGATCGCGGAAGTTCGTCGCACCCTGCAGGGTGAGGACACGCTCGGGCATTTGCGCCGACTCCTAATTCTGAGAATACTCTTCTTGTGAGCGAGAATAGCCTTGCAGGTCCAAAGGTTGACGTGGTGGGCCGCATTGCAGCGCGGGCTCTCGCCAAACGGGAGGCGACCTACGCCGACGAGGTGCGCCGCCTGCTGGATGCCGCGCTGGCCGTCATCCGCGCCAGCGGAACCGCGTCGCGGCCGCGCGTCGCCGATATCGTCGCGGCCGCCGGGCTGTCCAATGACGCCTTCTACCGGCACTTTCCGTCGAAGGACGCACTCATCTCCGCGCTCATCGAGGACGGCGCGGAACGCCTGGTGCGTTATGCCGACCGCCGGATGCGCACGGCGGAGACACCGGAGGACCAGGTGCGCCGGTGGGTCGAGGCGGTGCTGTCCCAGGCCGCCGAGGCCACGGCGACATTGACCAGGGCGGTGCTGTGGAATGCGGGCGGGTCGGCACCGGATCTCGATGGCGGGTCGCCAACGCCGAGCGATCGGCTCGCCACACTGCTGCACGGCGCTTTCACCGAATTGGGCAGTCGGGACCCGGCATTCGATGCCGGGCTCGTCGCGCACGCGACCGTCGGCAGTCTGACCGATTTCCTCTGGCGCCGGGTGGAGCCGACCGCCGCCGATATCGACCGCACGACCGCGTTCTGCCTGCGGGCGATCACCCCGATCAACTCTGGAGATAGCGCAGCGGAGCGTAATTGGCCCAACCGGTATCCGGCCAGTTGAACCAGCCCGCCGATGCCGAGGTGCCGCCGTCGGGGTGCAGGGTGGTACCGGTGAGGTAGGCAGAAAGGGCCGAGGCGAGGAAGACCACGCAGTTCGAGACATCGGTGACCTGACCGGGACGCCCGAGGGGGATGGCGACCCGGGCCCCGGCCGGATCGGCCATGGCGCCGTCACCGTGTGAGAACCTGGCGAGGTTGGGGGTCGGCACGAAGTCCGGGGCCACATTGTTGACCCGGATCCGGTCCGGTGCGAGTTCGATGGCGAGGGTGCGGCCGAACTGTTCGACTGCCGCCTTCGCGGCGGCGTAGACGGCGAAACCCGGTGCGGCACGGTGTGCTTCGATGGTGGTGATGTTGACGATGCTGCCGCCGCGTCCACCGGCCCGCATCCGCGGCGCCGCCAGTGCGCAGGCGTGGAATACGTGCAGCAGATTGGTGCGCAGCAGTGCGTCCCAGCCGTTCGGCGTGGTGTCGGTGAACGGCGCGCGGAAGGTGCCGCCGACGACATTGACGAGGATGTCGAGCCGACCCCAGCGCGCGTCGACGGCGGCGAACAGTGCCGCCAGCGTATCGGGATCGCGGGCGTCACCGACCTGCACAAGGGCGTCGCGGTCGGCCATCGTGTGCCGCAGGGCCTCGGCTGCTTCGGCATCGAGGTCGAGGATCGCGGGCCGGACACCGTTGGCGACCAGATCGTGCACGATCGCCTGCCCGAGACCGCCTGCGCCGCCGGTGATCACGGCCACGGTGCCGTCGAGGCCGCTGCGCTGTTCGAACCAACCCGTCACTCAACGACCTCGCTCGACTTTGTTGAATGGCACGTCGCGGTCGGCGGCGTGTTCGCGCGGCATGCCGAGTACGCGTTCGCTGATGATGTTGCGGGCCATTTCGGTGCTTCCGCCCGCGAGGCTCCAGGCGTTGCGGAACAGATAGTCGATGCCGAGTTGGCCGACGCCGGGACCGTCCGGATCGCCGGTCACCGCTGCCGCGCCCGCGATCGTGACCGCGGAATCGGTTTGCAGCAAGGCATTTTCGGCGCTGAACAGGCGCACGATGGATCCGGCCGCGGGCGGCAGGGCGCCGGTGCCGATGGCGTGCGAGACGTGTGCGATGAGCTGGTTGCGGACTACGATCATCGCCCTGGCGGCCCCGATATCCGCACGCACCCCTGGATCGTCGAGTCGGCCGGTCGCGCGCGCCAAGTCGACCAATGTGGTGGCCTCTGCGCCGAGGTGGGGGCGCTGGCCGCTGGTGTACGGCGAGGTGCCGCCCATGGCGGCACGTTCGTGATTCAGCAGCCGCGACGCCGCCGCCCAACCGCCGCCTACCTCGCCGATCACGGCGTCGGCGGGTAGCCGGACATCGTCGAAGAACTCCTGGCAGAACTCGGTCGATCCGGTGACCTGTTTGATCCGCTGAATGGTCACGCCCGGCGCGGCAACCGGGACGATGAACAGGGTGAGCCCGTTGTGCTTGGGCACGTCCCAGTCGGTGCGGGCCAGGCACAGTCCGTAGTCGGCGGCATAGGCGCCCGAACTCCAGATCTTGGAGCCGTTGAGGATCCACTCCGCACCGTCGCGGTCGGCGCGAGTGGTCAGCCCGGCCAGATCCGAGCCGCCGCGCGGTTCGGACAGGAACTGGGCCAGGATCTCCTCGCCGCGCAGCACCGCCGTCAGATGCGTGCGCTTCTGCTCCTCGGTGCCCAGCTCGAGCAGGGTGGCCGCGCAGATCGCCAGGGTCGGCACATTCAGCACCAGCGGCATCTCGTAGCCGAGCGACTCCTCGGTGAAAGCTTGCTGGTGCGCGGGCGTGAGCCCTTGGCCGCCATAGGCTTGCGGGAAGCAGATACCGGCGAAGCCGCCGTCGGAGAGGATGCGCTGCAGTTCGCGCGCGCGATCCCACACCTCGTCGTGGTCCGCGCCGGTGTAGGTCTGCGTGGTGGGCGGGAGGTTTTCCTTCAGCCAGCGCCGGGCGCGGTCGCGGAAGCTGTCGACGGGTTCGAGATCGGTGGTCATGCGGCGCTCCGGACGAGTAGATCGGTGATGCGGCGGTGATGTTCCTCCGGGGTGCCGTACAGGACCCGGCCATAGGTGACGCGCCGCAGAAACAGATGCAGGTCGTGTTCCCAGGTGACGCCGATACCGCCGTGTATCTGGACGCAGTCCTGGACGATCAGCGGGGCCTTCGTACCGACATAGGACTTGGCGACGCTGACGAATTCGGCTGCTGTGGAGGGGTTTTCGTCGATGGCCGCGGCCGCGGCGCAGGCGGTCGCACGGCAGGCCTCCAGCCAGGTCTTGTTATCGGCCATGCGATGTTTGAGGGCCTGATAGGAGGCCAGTGGGCGGCCGAAGGTGTAGCGGTCGAACATCCAGGTCACGGTGGCTTCGAAAGCACGCTGGGCGGCGCCGACCGATTCCGCGGCGCTGAGCGCCGCTGCGATATGCAGTTGCGATTGCGTTGCCGCGGTGGCGGTTTCGCCCCGCTGGACCACGGCCTCGGCGCGGACGAAGACATTCGCGAACTCGACCCGGGCGGTACGGCGAACGAGGTCGAGCGTCCAGGTCGGGGTGACCGTCACGCCGGGGGTATCGGCGCGCACCAGGAGCTGGATCGGGCCGTCCGGGGCGTGGGCGGTGACGAGGAACAGGTCGGCGCGGTCACCGGCTTCGACGCGATCTTTGAGTCCGGTCAGCCGGTAGCCGGTGCCGTCGGGTTCGGCGCGGGTGTCCGGGGCGGTGAGATCCAAACCGTGGCCAGGCTCGTAGAGCGCCCACGCGGCGATGGCGTCCCCACTGACGATCTCGGCGATCACATCCGTGAACCGATCGCCCGCGGCTGCCAGTCCGGCGAGTACCGCGCTGGTGGGGATCAACGGGCCGGGCGCGCAGGTGCGACCGAACTCCGCGGCCACCAGCGCGAGTTCGGTCATCGGCTGACCGGAAATCGAGCCGCCCCCGAGCCTTTCGGGCACCAGCATCGCCGTCCAGCCCAACTCCGCGCCGCGTCGCCACCACAGGTCATCGAAACCCGATGCGACATCAGCGAGTTCGCGCACCGCCTCGATCGGGACGGTCCGGTCGAGGAACTCGCGGGTCGTCGTCTGGAACAACCGCTGATCGCCGGTCGGCTCGACACTCATGATTTTCGGTCCTCCGAATCAACCGCTGAGCACCTGCTCACCGGGCTGAGACGCGCTGGTCGGAAACCGCGCGCGGCCGTCTCCTATTTGACGGTCTCCCATACCGATGTGAGAATCGGATTGAACAGTTATCGAGAGTAGCATTCTCGCGTGCCGGTCGGTAGGTCCGTGGAGCGCGCGGTGGCGAAGGGAGCCATCAGTGGTGAACGACTTCGAGGAGATGGATTTCTTTCTCGGGCGGGAGCTCATAGCGGATCCGTATCCGTACTTCGACGCGATGCGGGCGCAGTGCCCGGTGGCGCGCGAGAACCACCACGGCGTGTACATGGTGACCGGCTACGACGAGGCGCTCGAGGTGCTGAACGACACCGAGCACTTCTCCTCCTGCACCTCGGTGACCGGTCCGTTCCCCGGTTTCCCGGTCCCGCTGGAGGGCGATATCGATGCGCTGATCGCCGAACACCGCGACAAACTGCCGTTCAGCGACCAGTTGCCGACCCTGGACCCGCCGGTGCACACCCAGCATCGCGGGCTGCTGATGCGATTGATCACCCCGAAGCGCCTCAAGGAGAACGAGGACGCGATGTGGACGCTCGCGGACCGGATGCTCGACAGCTACCTCGCACCCGGTCGCGGCGACTTCATCCGCGACTTCGCCGGACCGTTCACGCTGTACGTCATCGCCGACCTGCTCGGCGTGCCCGCGGCCGACCAGGAGGAATTCCTGCAGGCATTGCAGCGCGACCCGCACCGGGAGGGCTCCACACTCGGCAGTACCGAGGGTGAATCCATGCACCACAACCCGATCGAATTCCTCTACGGCAAGTTCGCCGACTACATCGAGGACCGGCGTCGCGAACCGCGCGGCGACGTGCTCGGCAGCATGGCGACCACGATGTTCCCGGACGGTTCCGAACCCACGGTGCTCGATGTCGTCCGGGTGGCCGCGAACCTGTTCTCGGCCGGTCAGGAGACGACGGTTCGACTGCTCAGCTCCGCGCTGAAACTGCTCGCCGAACAGCCCGAACTGCAGCGGTGGCTGCGCGAGGACCGTTCGCGCATACCGAATTTCATCGAGGAGGCGCTGCGCATGGAGAGCCCGGTCAAGGGCGACTTCCGTTTGTCGAAGGTGCCGGTCAGCGTCGGCGGGGTCGACCTGCCCGCCGGTACCACCCTGATGGTGGTGAACAGTGGCGCCAACCGGGATCCGCGCCACTTCGACGACCCGACGACCTTCGATCCCGAGCGCTCGAATGCCCGCACCCACATCGCTTTCGGCCGTGGCATCCACACCTGCCCGGGTTCGCCGCTTGCCCGGGCTGAGGCCCGGGTGGCCATCGAGCGGCTGCTGGACCGCACGACCGATATCCGCATCGACGAAACGGCGCACGGCGCCGCCGGTGCACGCGAGTACGAGTATGTGCCGACCTTCGTCCTGCGCGGCCTGACCGCGCTGCATCTGGAATTCGATATCGCGGAAGGTGGTGCCCGATGAAGGTCTCGGTCGATTCCGACCACTGTCGCGGACACGGAGTGTGCGTGGCGTTGTGCCCAGAGGTGTTCGCGCTCAACGACGACGGCTACGCCGAGGTGCAGAGTCCCGAGGTTCCGGCCGACCACGCCAGTGCTGTCCTGGTGGCGGTGTCGGCCTGCCCGGAGCATGCCATCACCGTGAGTTGACCGGTTTGGTGCGGCCGCCTATATCAGCTGATCGGCATCCAATTCGAGGAAGAGTGTTGTTCCATGGCCGAGAATCACGTTGCCGGACAAGCTGATCCAGTGGCGGCCGACGACGTTGTGCGGACCACCGCGGCACCGATGACGCGCGGCTGGCACGCTGATCGGGCGCCGGACCGCCCGGCGATCGTGCTGGCGGCCAGCGGCGAGGTGGTGACCTATGCAAAATGTTAGGCTGTCGAACATGCTGACGGGGCGGCGGTATCGGGTGGAGTTCACGCCCGAACAGGCCGAGTTCACCGAACTGATCGGCGACACCTGTCGCGCCGTGTGGAACACCGCGTTGGAGCAGCGTCGCGAGTACCGGCGCCGAGGCTGCTGGATCAACTACAACGAGCAAGCCCGCCAACTCGCCGACGCGAAGCGCGCTTCCAGTGCACCATGTGCGGGTACAGCATGAACGCGGATGTGAACGCGGCCAAGAACATTCTCGCCGCAGGACGTGCGGTGACAGCCTGTGGAGACCTCGGCGTCGGCCGGTCCGCGAAGCAGGAACCAACTGCCGCGCCTAGCGGTGGGAGTCCCCATCTTTCACTTCAGGGCGGGGAGGACGTCAAATGGGCTATCTCGATGCCGACGACGACGGCTATCTGTATCTTGCCGATCGGCAAGCCCACATGATCATCTCGGGCGGGGTCAATATCTACCCGCAGGAGGCTGAGAACCTGCTCGCCGCGCATGCCGCGGTCGCCGACGTCGCTGTGCTCGGCGTGCCGGACGAGGAAATGGGCGAGGCGGTGAAAGCCGTTGTCCAACTGGTCGATCCGGCTGCCGCCGGTGCCGGACTCGCGGCCGAGCTGATCGCCTGCTGCCGCGCGGAACTAGCCGCCTACAAATGCCCGCGCACGGTCGACTTCGTCGTCGAATTGCCCCGTGATCCCAGCGGCAAACTCTACAAACGCCAGCTGCGCGCCCAGTATTGGGAAGGCCACGACACGCTGGTCAGCTGAGTGCCCTACCGGGCGGGCATCGGCTCCGGGCGCGGCCACGTCCGTCCGTACAGCCGCTCGATATCGCTGTTGAAACGCTCCAGATAGCGGGCGAATTCGGCGCGCTCCTCGCCGGTCCAATCCCGCGTCACCGCTGCCAGGACCTCGATGATGACAGCGCGCTCCTGGTCGAGGCGCTGACCACCCGCGGCGGTGACGCGAAACTTGCGCGCGATACCGCCCTCCGGATCGGGAATGCGTTCGACGAGTCCGGTCCGCAGCAGTGTGGCGGTCTGCCGATGCAGCGTCGACACATCCAATCCCAGCGCGTCGCTGAGCTGTCGCAGCGACATCGGGCCCTGGATCCGCAGTCGGCTCAGTAGCAGATACGAGCTGCGCTCCAGCGGGTCATCGGTACGCCGATGCTGCGGGCTCAGCCGGTAGTGGCCGAGTAGCAAGGTCTCGAACTCGATCAGTTGTATGCGCTTGTCCATGCCTTCCTCCCTCGGAGATGTGCATCACACACAGTGCGTGTATTGCTCACGTGGAATGCATGATACACATGTAGTGTACGATACACGCTGATTGTTGTGAGTCCGAGGGAGATTTAGGTGGACAAGCCTGATTCCGCTGTCCGGCCAGGCGCCATCCTGGCGGTGCTGGCCTATACCGGCATCGTCGCGTCGCTGATGCAGACGCTGGTAGTGCCATTGCTCGGCGAGTTGCCGCAGATTCTGAATTCCTCGGCGGCCAATACATCCTGGGTCGTCACGGTCACTCTGCTGGTGGGTGCGGTCGCCACCCCGGTCGCCGGACGCCTCGGCGATATGTTCGGCAAGCGCCGGATGGTGATCGCCTCGACCGTGCCCCTCATAGTCGGCTCGGTGGTCTGCGCCATGGCGGGTTCATTGCTGCCGATGATCGTCGGTCGCGGCCTGCAGGGCCTCGGCTTCGGCACCATTCCGCTGGCCGTCGCGCTGCTGCGCGATGTGCTGCCGCCCGAGCGACTCGGCTCGGCCATCGCGCTGATCAGTTCCTCGCTCGGTATCGGTGGCGCGCTCGGGCTGCCGTTGGCGGCGGCGGTCACCGAGTACAGCAACTGGCGGGTGCTGTTCTGGGCGGCGGCGGCGCTGGTCGCGGTCGCCACCGCGCTGATTACGCTGATCGTCCCTGAGGGCATTGCCGAAGGGCCGTCGGGTCGTTTCGACGGACTCGGTGCGGTACTGCTCGGCGCCGGTCTGGTGTCGCTGCTGCTCGCCGTGTCCAAGGGCGCGACGTGGGGTTGGACGAGCGGCAGCATTGTCGGCCTGTTCGTCGCGGCCGTAGTGGTGCTGCTGGTGTGGGGTTGGTGGGAGCTGCGAACCGTCGAGCCGCTGGTCGACCTGCGGGTCACCGCCCGGCCGCAGGTGCTCGTCACCAATCTCGCGACGGTCGCCATCGGCGTCGGCATGTACGCGTTGCAGCTGAGCGTCCCGCAGTTGATGCAGCTGCCCAGTTCACTCGGTTACGGTCTCGGCCAGTCGATGATGGCGATGGGTCTGTGGATGGCCCCCGCAGGCATCATGATGATGCTCATCTCCCCGGTCGGCGCGAAGCTGTCGGCAATGCGCGGTCCGAAGTTCACCCTCGTCGTCGGCGCCGTCGTCATGGCCATCGGCTACGGCGCCGCGCAGGTCCTGATGGGCAGCACCTGGGGCCTGCTGATCGTGAACATCATCTGCAGCTCGGGTGTCGGTTTCGCTTACGGCGCGATGCCCGCGCTGATCATGGGTGCGGTGCCGCAGTCGGAAACCGCTGCCGCCAATGGCTTCAACACCCTGATGCGCTCGATCGGCACCTCGATCTCCGCGGCCGTGGTCGGCGCGGTGCTGGCACAGTTGACCATCACGGTCGGCGGTCACAGCATCCCCACCGAGGACGGTTTCCGCGTCGCGTTCTTGATCGGATGTGGCGTATCGGTGCTGGCGGCGTTGGTCGCGATGGCCATTCCGGTCCGTCGTGCGATTGCCGCGGGTCCGGCCGAGCAGACCGAAGCGGAAGTTCCCGCACGGGTCTGATGGCTCACCCGCGCAGCGTGGCGCGGTGGGAACGGCGCCCCGAACCTGTACCGGCAGCAGGTTCGGGGCGCCGCCTTGTACGCGTCAGCGCCGGTTGTCGATCGCGTCGTCGAGCAGGCCGAGATCGGTGCCGAGTTCGGCGGCGACCGACCGGACCGCTGCGACATCCTTGCCGACGAATTCGCCGACCGATGCGCTGAATTCGGCCACCGACCCCCGGCCCGCGACACCGGTCAGCGCGCGACTTGCCGCACTGCCGTGCGGCAGCGCGGCCAACAGGGTGTTCTCGGCAACGCCCAGCTGTTTCCCGAGATCCACTGCCGCGGTGAGTATTCCGAGCTGTGCGGCGAATACGGCATTGTTGACCAACTTGACGCGCTGGCCCGCACCGAGCGGACCGACGTGCAGAATCGGGTCGCCATAGGCGGCCAGCACGGGCCGGATCCGGTCCACGGTCTCGGCTGGACCGCCGACGAAGAGAGTGAGCCGCCCGGCCGCGATATCGGGCGGGCCGCCGCTGACGGGCGCGTCGAGCACCTGGATGCCATGTGCGGCAACGGCTTCGGCGGCAATGGCCGCCGACGTGTGCGGACTGCCGGTGGTGTGCAGGACGAGAGTCGATCCGGATGGCATGGCGGCCAGCAGCGGTGTGCCGAGACATACCGCTCGAACCTGTTCATCGGTGAAGACGCACACGATGACCAGATCGGCGTTGGTCCCGACGGCCGCGGGGGCCGATACCGCCTGCGCCCCGATCTCGGTGAGGGCCCGGCGTGCTTCGAGCGACCGGCCGAGCGCGCACACCTCGTGTCCGGCTCGGACCAGCCGCTCGACCATGGGACGCCCCATCCGCCCGGCGCCGAGGAATCCGACGCGCATCAGCGCGGGTGATCGATCATCGCGAGGGTCGCGTCCGCGGCGTCGAGCACGATGCCGGGCTCGGCGCTCGCGGCGGCGGCCAGATCCGCGATCAGGCCGACATCTTTGCGCAGCAGTGGCCCGGCATGCGCGGCGATCCGGTCCAGGGTGCCGCCCGCGGAGACGACACGGCCGAGCGCGAAGCTGTCGGCGGTGCCGTGCGAGATCACCTCGCCGAGGCGGGTCGGATCGATACCGATCGACGCACCGAGCGCGAGAGTGCTTGCCGCCGTTGCGAGATTCGCGGTGAACAGCAGGTTGTTGAGGAGCTTTGCGGTCTGTCCGGCGCCGAGCGGGCCCAGATAGACGACGGGTTCGGCGTAGGTCTCGAATACCGGGCGAGCGCGTTCGACGATATCGGTCGAGCCGCCGACCATTACCAGCAACCGGCCGTCGGCGGCCGCGGCGCCGCCGCCGCTGACCGGTGCGTCGACGATCGAAACACCCTGTGCCACAGCGATATCGGCAAGATCACGGCAGGTGTCCGGATGCACCGTGCTGTGCACGGCGAGGATCGTGCCAGCGGCCATGCCCGCCAGTACGCCGTCGGCGCCGGTCACGACCTCGCGGACATCGGCATCGCCGACCACGCAGAGGCAGACCATGTCGCTCGCTGCGGCCAGTTCCGCGGGTGATGCGGCGACCTTCGCCGCTGTATCGGCATACGGCTCCAGCGAGGCTGGCCGCCGCGCCCACAGCGTCGTCTCATATCCGGAGTCGACGATCCGGCGCGCCATCGGCCCACCTTGGCTGCCGAGTCCGATGAATCCGACCCGCATCACTTTTCGCCTTTCGCTTCGGGCCGCCAGAACACGGCGAGCAGGCCCGCGGTGGCGACCAGGCCGACCCCGAGGGCGATGCCGCCACCGGCCCAGCCCGTTATCTCGATATCGGCGGCGTGATCGATGGACAGCGAGCCGGGACCGAGCAGCCCCAGCGCCAGCGAAACGACCGCGAGCACGAGCACATACTCGTACCCCTCTTTGAATACGAAGAATCCGTTGGTGCGGTGGGCGAGCAGACCCGCGACCGCCATCACCGAGACGACCGCCGCACACGCCAGCGGGGTGAGCAGCCCGACGATCAACAACACGCCCGCACCGATTTCGGTGACGACGCTCAGCCACGCGTGCAGAACGCCGCCGCGCAGTCCGAGGCCGCTGAACCAGCGCGCGGTGCCCGCGATCTTGCCACCGCCCACCCAGTGATTGACCCCGTGGGCGATCATGGTGGCCCCCACGACGAGTCGCACGAGTGCGATGGCGACGTCGACGACGTCCATCAGTTCACCTCCTGGGTTGCGCCGTTGAATTGTATTGCCGGACCGGAGAATTCGCCGAGACTCCGGGCGACAGCGGCTTCTTCGGCGAAGGCGAGCAGACCGAGGTGGTAGGCGGCGGCAGTGTGTCCCATGCTGAGGTTGTGGCCGCTGTTGGGCTGGATATTGAGCACGACCCTGGGCGCGGCGGTGAACCGGGCGGCGACTTCAGCGAGTGCCTCCGGATCGTTGCGCCACACCCGTTCGTGGTCGCCGACAGTGAACCGCACCGGAATCCGCACTTCGGCGGCAAGTGTTGGAAAGGTGACCGTCGGCCAGTCCTCGACCGAATTCCCTTCGTAGCGTGGGCCATAGGACCCGATCCGCGCACCGCCGACCAACTCGGGCGGATACAGCCGGGCCGGATACCACAGCAGTTCGGTGACCCCGCCCGGCACGCCGTCGCGACGCATGCGCCGTTTCCCGTGCGGATCCGGTCCCCACAGGATGTCGTAGGCCTCCTGCTGATGTTCCAGCCCGGTCCCGGCCAATTCGAGGCCGAGCAATTCGCGGCCGCGCTCGTCGGCCGCCATCCGCAACGCCAATTCACTGCCCGCGGAATGAGCGAGCAAGAAGGTGCCCGCGCCGCGCGGCCGCGATCCGAGATGCTGCTCGGCCGCCGCGTACATCAGATCGACACGGCGCTGTGGGTCGGCGAGCTCGTCGGCATGCGTGCGCGAGCTGCCGTATCCCGGACGGTCCAGGGCCAGCACGGTGTATCCGGCCGCGGCGGCCAGCCGCAGCAGTGACAGTCGCGGATGGTCCGGGCAGTCGAAATACGCCGAGGTGGTGGCCCCGCCGTGCAGGGCGAGTACGACCGCACGCGGTGTCTGCGCCTCGGCCAGCAATCCCGACATCGGAATGCCGTCGACCTCGGTGACGACCGGAATCGGTTCGTCTCCGGTCAGCAGCGAGAAATCGGATTCGGTAATCGTCATGAATCACTCCGCAGCAGCATCGCCCCGCCGGGGGTGAGCCCACCGCTGGACACCACACCGATGCGGGCGTCGGGGACCTGGCGCGCACCGGCTTCACCGCGCAGCTGCAAGATCGCCTCGTACAGCAGGCCCATGCCGTGGGTGCGGCCGTGCGAGAGCTGGCCACCGTGGGTATTGAGCGGCAGCAGGCCGTCGCGGGCGATGTTCTTACCGCCGTCGAGGAAGTCCTTGGCCTCGCCTATACCGCAGAAGCCGAGGGCCTCCAGCCAGGACAGGCAGTTGAAGGTGAAGCCGTCGTACAGCTCGGCGATATCGACGTCGGTGGGGCGCAACGTGGTTCGGGTCCACAGGTGCGCGGCCGGGCCGAGCACCTGTGGTTCGTGGGTGAGGGTGCTCTGATCCCATTCGATGCGCTCGATGATCTGGGTGCCGACCGCCTCCACCAGCACCGGCGGCTTGGCCAGATCGCGCGCGGCGTCCACGCTGGAGACGATGACCGCGATCGCACCGTCACAGGGCACATCGCAGTCGTAGAGCCCGAATGGTGTGGTGATCGTGCGCGCCTCGAGATAGTCCTGCATGGTCATCGGATCGCGGTAGATCGCGGTCGGCTCGAGTTCGGCATTCGCGCGCTGATTCAGTGCGATCCAGCCGAGGGTTTCGCGAGTGGTGCCATAGCGATGGAAGTGCCGTTGTGCGTTCTGCGCCAAGGTATGTGCCGCCGAGGTGGCGCCGAAGGGGGCCATCCAGCCGGGCGTGCGCCCACCCGATGGCTTGATCTTGCCCGTGCGCATCAGATCGTTGAAGGTGGCTTCCCACAGGGTGCGGAAACACAACACATGCCTGGCCAGCCCACTCGCGACCGCGAGCATGGCCGCGATGACCGCCCCACCGGGGCCGAAGGTCTCGATGCCGCCGTTGTACCAGGTCGGCCGGATGCCCATGGCGGACTCCAGAGCAGTGACACCGCCCTCGCTGAATCCGCCCATATTGCCGCCGCCGGGATAGGTCGACAGGCCGTCGATATCGTCGAGCGTCAATCCTGCGTCGGCGATCGCGCGTTCGCAGGCCTGGATGGTCAGCCGCAGCGGCGGAACCTGCAGCCGCCGCCCGATCGGTGACATACCGATACCGGTGAGCGCGACCCGGTCCTCGAACTTCTCCGACCGCACCATGGGCCGTACATGCCGCCAGAACTCCTGTGGCGCAATATCGTCCACGGGCAGCGGGGCCGGTTCCGGCTGCGTTTCGACGGGCCGGAACAGCGGCAGCCAGACGTCGTCGTCCTGTTGGAAGACCACCTCGAGCCGCATGCCGAGGACCAGGGCATCCGGATCGCAGTCGATCACATTGGTGGTCAGCCGAACTCGCGGATCCTCCTCGAGCGCGACCTGCGCCACGACATAGGGCGCGGGCAGTCCCGGCACACCGAACCGGTGGTTGACAGTGAAGCCCGCGAGTGTGGCGAAGCCCGAGACGGCACGCACTCCCATCTCGTGTCCACGGCAGTACCGGCACACCGGCTGCGGTGGATGGATCAGTGCCGCACAGGATTCACATTCCTGTATGCGCAGCGTGCCATCGCTCCCCGAGGTCCAGAAGAACTCGTTCTCGAGGGTGAGCAATGGCAGTGGACGTCCCGATGCTTCGCCCATATCGCCTCCTCGCTCTTTCGTCAGATCTGGGCGTCGCCCTTGCGCACGGTGACCGGTTCGGCCAGCCGCTGCTCATCGCAGACGCGCTGCAGTTTCGCCAGGGTTTCGTCGAGTCCGGCGCCCAGCCGGGGACCGGGGGTGAAGGTGGCAGGCAGATGCCGCATGCCCTGGATGACGCCGATGGTGTCGTAATGTACGGCGTCCTCGGGAGCGCAGCGATAGTCCGGCATCCGGTCGAACACCGCGAGCAGCATTCGCTTGAACACCATGCGCGCCATATTGGAACCGATGCAGCGGTGCACACCGAGACCGAAACTGTAGTGCCGATTGCCCCGGCGTTCCATATCGATCTCATTGGGGTTGTCGAACACCTCGGGGTCCCGGTTGGCCATCGCCCACGACAGCCACAGCCGCTCACCCTCGGCGAACTGCTTGCCCCCGACCTCGCAATCCTGGGCGAAGGTGCGGCCGTCACCCGGTGCGGGGGTGAAGTAGCGCAGGAACTCCTCGGTCGCGGAATCCAGGATGAGATCGCGTTCGCGGCTGAGCAATTCGCGCTGATCCGGATTCTCCGACAGCCATTCCAGTGCGTGCGCGGTGAGCGCGGTGGTGGTGTCGAAGCCGCCGCCGATAATGAGACTGAGCATGCCGAGCGCGTCCATATCGGAGATCGGCTCGCCGTTCAGGGTGGACTCCGCGACGGCGCGCAGCATGCCTGGCCGCGGATTCTGTTTGACCTCCAGATAATTCGTCAGCAGGTCCAGACCCATGGTGCGGTGCATTTCGGCGATGCGCGGGGTGTCCGGCGAATCCGGTGGGGTGTACACCGAGGCGTGCGCCGGTTCGTTGTAGATGGTCCACTTGTCCAGTGGGATGCCCAGCATCGCGAGGGTGAGCACCGCGGGCACGATATTGGCCAACTCGTCGACGAAATCGATGCTGCCGCTTTCGATCTGCTCGTCGATGCTGGCGCGCACGATTTCGTCGACGAACGGAATCCAGCGCTGCACCGCCGCGGGGGACAGGTACGGATTCAGCGCCGAGCGCAGTTCCCGCTGTTCGGGCGGGTCCATTTCCAGGATGCCCGCGCGAATGCCCTGGCCGCGTTCCGGTGTCGGAATGGAAATCCCCTTGTAGCCACGACGTTCACCGTTGGGGTCGTTGTCGTTGGAGATGTGCGGGCAGCGGGCCAGTTCGAACACTTCGCGGTTACCCGCGGCGACCCAGTGCCCGCCGTAGGTTTCGGTCCAGGCGACCGGGCACTCGCTCTGCATCTGCTGGGTGATGTCGACGAACTGTCCGCGATATTGCGGGGTGTGTCGATCGAAATGAAATTCCGGCTGTCTGCGCTCGGCATCGGATGCGATATCGGTCATCGGCGGTTCCTCTATTCGGTGCTGGAGATCGCCCGCTCGGGGCAGGACCGGACGGCCTCGCGCACGTTGTCCTGCTGATCGGCTGGAACGTCTTCGCTGACCGGTGACGAATGCCCGTCGATTTCACTGAGTTCGAACACTTTCGGGGCGATCATCGCGCACAGCGTGTGCCCCTGACAGCGTTCGTCATCGACTCGAACCTTCACGGTATTTCTTCCCTTCAGACGCGGTAGTCGTACCACTTCAGATAGCCGCCGGCGTCGACCCGCAATTGGGTACCGGTGATGAAACGGGACTCGTCGGAGGCCAGGAACAACACCGCGTTGCTGATCTCCTCCGGATCGACAAAGGGGACCGGCATGGCCTGCTGCACGAAGAAGGCGGGTTCGGCGTCCGCGCGGGTGGGATGTTCGAGATCCGGCCGGAACGACCGGTACATCGGCTCGCTGTGCAGCATGGGGGTGTCGCAATTGGTCGGGTGCACGACATTGGCCCGAATACTGCTCGGGGCCAGGTGCGTGGCGATCTCGTGGATATATTGCGACAGAAGACGTTTGGCGACCATGTAGGCGACACCGCCCGGATCCTTACCCGGCTGGTCGACTTTCGAGAAGTCCATCAGCGCCGCGGTCGAGCCGGTGGCGATGATCGATGCGCCTGCGCCGAGATGCGGCAGCGCCGCCTGTACGGCGTTGATGACGCCCAGCAGGTTGGTATCGATGACATCGGTCCAGGCCTGCCACTGCGGCTCGCCCTTCATACCGGCGATGCCCGCCTGTGCCACCACGATGTCGAGATGGCCGAATTCGGCGATACCGCGCTCGATCACAGCGGCCAATTGCGGTCGGTCGCGCACGTCGGCCTGTTCGGCGATGATGCGCCGTCCGGTCTTCTCGACCAGACGGGTGGTCTCCTCGAGATCCTCCGGTCGCGACAGCGAGTACTGGATGCTCTCGATATCACGGCAGATATCCACCGCGATGATGTCGGCACCCTCCTCCGCAAGCTTCACCGCATGACTGCGGCCCTGGCCTCGCGCGGCTCCGGTGACGAAGGCGACCTTGCCCTCCACACGTCCCACGGCTCTTCCTTTCGGTCCTACTTCTTCTGGGCTGCACCGTCCGTGCCGGGGCACGGGCGGGTTCAGGTATTACGGCCGCCGTTGACGCCGAGGATCTGTCCGGTGATGTATCCGGCGTCCTCGGAGATCAGGAACGAGCAGGCGGCGGCGATATCGGCGGGGCGGCCGACCCGGCGCACCGGGGTGCGCTGGATGTGCTCCTCGATGGTTCCGCCGAGCAACTGCTTCTCCTCGGACCGGCGCAGCATGGGGGTATCGATGAAGCCCGGCGGGACCGCGTTGACGGTGATCCCGTACGGACCCAGTTCCAGCGCAAGCGATTTGGTGAGGCCGTTGAGACCGGACTTGGCCGCCACGTACGCCGCCATGAACGGCTGGCCGGAGTGGGTACTAGAGGAGGAGATATTGACGATGCGTCCCCAGTTCGCGGCAGTCATATCCGGCAGCACGGCTTGGACGGTATGGAATACGCCGTGCAGGTTGACATCGATGATGCGCTGCCACTCCTCGAAGGTGAGGTTGTGGAAGCGGCGGTACTTCTCGATTCCGGCGGCATTGACCAGCACGGTGATCGGGCCCAGTTTGGTGCGCACGTCGGTCAACGCTTCGGCGATCTCGTCCGGCTTCGTCACGTCGACCTGATAGGCGAAATCGTCCTCGGCGGACGGGTTCAGGTCGAGGGTGGCGACGTTCAGGCCGTCAGCGCGCAGGCGCTCGACGATGCCGAGGCCGATGCCCGAGGCGCCTCCGGTGACCACAGCGGTTTTCACGCAAGAATCTCCCTTCCGGATGTTGAGAACCGTACTCTCGCGTTTAGCTTAAACGCAAGACTTCCCGGGTGATGCGGGCATATCGACATCCGAACGCCAGCGACATCCATGCGCTGACAGGTGTTGCCTATTTCGGAATGTTGCTACGATCTCGCGATCGACGAATGTAAGATTCTCCGATAACGAGAATGAAGTTTCCATTGCGTAGTCGAGGAGACCGGATGTCAGTGCAAGAAGAAGTGGCCGCCCGGACGGAGCAGATTCCGACCCGGCGGCTGCTCGTCGACGGACAGTTGATCGAGACCGGGCGCACGCTCGCCTCGCTCAATCCCGCGACGGGTGAGGTGTACGGGTACGCACCGGAGGCGGGCCTTACCGAGACCGACGCGGCCATCGCCGCGGCCCGGCGGGCCTTCGACACCACGACCTGGGCCACCGACGCCGGATTCCGCGCGCACTGCCTCGAACAGCTCTACCAGGCCTTTCGCGATAACGTCGAAGAACTGCGGGAGCTGACGATCGCCGAGGTCGGCGCGACCAGGCAGCTCACGCACGGTAACCAGCTCGAGATCCCCTTCGAGATCGTCCGCTACTACGCCGGATTACTGTCGAAGTTCTCGTTCACCGAGGACATCGGCGATATCGAAATCCGCGGTCAGCGCCATCGGCGCTGGGTCGAGAAGGAAGCCGCGGGCGTGGTGTCGGCCATCGCGGCCTACAACTATCCGCATCAGCTCGCATTGGCCAAGCTCGCGCCCGCGCTCGCGGCCGGGTGCACGGTGGTGCTCAAGGGCGCACCGGATACGCCGCTGGCCACCCTGGCGCTCGGCGAGATCATCGCGCGCCACACCGACATTCCCGCCGGTGTGGTCAATGTGCTCACCTCCTCGGATGTGGCTGTCGGCGAACGGATGACGACGCATCCCGACGTAGACGTGGTCACCTTCACCGGTTCGACGCCGGTGGGACGCAAGATCATGGCCGCCGCGAGCGAGACACTCAAGCGGGTATTCCTCGAGCTCGGCGGCAAATCGGCTGCGATCATGCTCGACGACGCGGACTACCGAACGGCGGCGCAATTCGCGGCGTTCAGCATCGTCAATCACGCGGGCCAGGGGTGTGCACTGACGTCCAGGCTGCTGGTGCCGCGCAAGGATCACGACGCGATCGTCGAAATGGTCGCGCAGAACTTCGCGCATGTCCGCTACGGCGACCCCGGCGATCCGAAAACCTATATGGGCCCATTGATCAGCGAGCGCCAGCGCGACAAGGTCGACGGTTTGGTGCAGCGCGCGGTCGCGGCGGGCGCCCAGTTGGTAACCGGTGGCAAGAAGGTCGACCCGGGCTTCTTCTACCTGCCGACGCTGCTGGCAGGTGTCGATCCGGACAGCGAAATCGCCCAGGAAGAGGTCTTCGGGCCGGTGCTCGCGGTGATCCCGTACGAGGACGACGACGATGCCGTACGGATCGCGAACAACTCGATCTACGGTCTTTCCGGCGGTGTGTTCAGCGCCGATGAGGAGCGGGCGCTCGCGGTGGCGCGGCGCATCCGCACCGGCACCATGAGCATCAACGGCGGCAACTACTTCGCCGCCGACGCGCCTTTCGGCGGTTATAAACAGTCCGGCATCGGCCGGGAGATGGGAGTCGACGGGTTGACGGAATTCCTGGAGATCAAGACCTTCGCGGCGGCGGTCCGATGAGCGCGGGGCCACTCGACGGGATCCGCGTCCTCGAGGTCGCGATGTACGGATTCGTGCCGTCGGCGGGCGCAGTGCTCTCCGACTGGGGTGCGGACGTGATCAAGGTCGAGCACGCGGTCACCGGTGACCCGCAGCGCGGGCTGCGTCAGATCGCCACCTTCAAGGTCGAGGGCGACCCCAATCCCAATGTGGAGCATGCCAATCGGGGCAAGCGCAGCATCGGGGTCGATATGTCGGTGCCGGAGGGCCGGGCGGTGATCCACGACCTGGCCAAGACCGCGGACGTATTCCTGACCAGTTTCCTGCCGCAGCACCGAAGCAAGTTCGGTATCGATGTCGACGACATCCGCGCGGTTAACCCGAAGATCATCTATGCCCGCGGCAGCGGTCTCGGCCCGCGTGGTGCGGAGGCCGACAAGGGCGGCTACGACATGACCGCCTACTGGTGCCGCGGCAGCGTCGCCGCCACTATTACCCCGCCCAACATCGACGGGCTGATCCCGCCGCCCGGTCCGGCATTCGGCGACACCATCTCCGGAACCAATCTGGCGGGTGGCATCGCGGCCGCGCTGCTGAAGCGCGAACGCACGGGCGAGCCGTCGATCGTGGATGTGTCGCTGCTGAGCAGCGGGCTGTGGTCGATGGGGCACACCATCGCGCTCTCGGCGTATATGGGGGAGCCGCTGCGGGCGTTCCCGACCGGATCACACGGTTCGCCGTCGAATCCGCTGTCGGGGTTGTACGCGACCAAGGACGGTCGGTACCTGTCGCTGGTCATGTTGCAGCCCGGCAAATTCTGGGGCGACGTATGCAAACATATCGACCGGCCGGACCTCGCGGAAGATCCGCGATTCGCCGATGCCGCCGCGATCGCGACCAATACCGCTGTGGCCGTGGAGATCCTGCGCGAGGTGTTCGCCACCCGGACGCTCGCCGAGTGGACCGAGCGTTTCGCGACCCTGTCCGGGCCGTGGGCGCCGGTGCAGGACGCGCTCCAGGCGATCGACGATCCGCAGGTGCACGCGAACGAATATGTCCGCAAAGCCGGTGAGCTGCAACTGGTTTCGAGTCCGGTGCAGTTCGATCTCACCGCGCCCGACCTGCGTCCCGGCCCGGAATTCGCCGCGCAGACCGACGAGGTCCTGCTCGAACTCGGCCTGGACTGGGACCGCATCATCGCGCTCAAAACCGCTGGTGCGATCACGTAATTCGCTGGAGTACCCATGACCTACATCGCTTCGATAGGGACCTACCTGCCGTGCTGGGGCGCCCAGCGCTATCGGGTGCTCGGCGACGACGAGGACGCGATCACCATGGCCGTTGAGGCCGGTCGCGCCGCGCTGCACGACGCCGGTTCGGTGGAACGGGTAATTGTGGTCAGCCGTGATCTGCCGCTGGTGGGAAGCAGTAATGCCGCTGTCCTGCTGGCGGGGCTGGGGCTGGATCCGGAACTGGAGGTGATCGAGCGGCTCGGCGGCGCGCCCGCCACCCTCGACTCGCTCAGTTCCGCCCGGCCGCGCACCCTGATCATCGGGGTCGACACCGAGCCCGCTGGCGCGGCCGCGGCATTGGTCTCCGATCACGGCCTGCAGGTGCGCACCGCCGCCCGGGTGGCGCGCAGTCTGCCCGTGCGAACCCGCAATGCCGTTGGGGCCGTGCACGATTACGGCGATCCACGCCTCCTGCACACGCGCGGCCTGCTGGCCTCGCTGGCTGCGGCCTGGCTGGATACGCCGGTGGCGGTAGCCGGGGTCGACGACAAACAGGCGGCCGCGCTGTGCCTCGGCGGCCCGCCCTCGCTGCCGACGATGGGCGCCAGCGCCGGGCTGTTCGCCTTGGCGGCCATGGCCGAATGGGGTAGCACGGGTCTGCTGGTGGGGGTGGAGCAGGCCAGCCTGTCCGGTATCACGGTGGCCACCGGTACGGCCGTGCTGCATCGGCGGGAGTCGACGGCCAGAGAGTTGCCCGACGGCGACCTGTGGCCCGGATCCGAGATCCCGATCTCGCTGGCCGCCTACGAGCGCGCATTCGAGGCGAAGGTGCGCTGGGAGGCCGGAAAACACTCCGGCAGTGCTGAACTGGACTTCCCGCCGCGCTATCGGGTCGCCGCGGACGGCGGTCTGAGCACCGACTACACCCTGGTGCCGCTGCCGCGCAGCGGCACCGTGTACACCGAGGCCACCGTCGCGATACCGGTGCCGGGGCTGAGAAGTCCGTACACCCTGGTGATCATCGAACTCGACGGTGTCGGGGTGCGGGCGCTGGCGAAGGTGACCGGCACCGATCCGGGCACCGTGGCGATCGGGGACCGTGGCCGCATGGTGCTGCGCCGGGTCGCGGTGCGCTCGGGGGTGCCCGATTACGGATACGCATTCGAACCGGAGGTCGCGCGGTGAGGGAAGTAGCTATCGTCGGTGCGGGTATGACGCCCTTCGCCGAGCATTTCGCCCTCGGTGTCAAGGATCTGGTGCCGATGGCATTCGCCGAATGCGCCGCCAGCATCGACAAGGGGCTGGCCACCTCCGATCTGCAGGCGGCCTGGTTCGGTGCGATGGGCAATACCGACGGATTCCCGGCCGGGATCGTCGCCGATGCGCTCGGGCTGCCGGATCTACCGGTGACCCGGGTCGAAAACTCCTGCGCCACAGGCAATGACGCCGTGCGCAATGCCCTGTTCGGCATCGCCTCCGGCGCTTTCGACGTGGCCCTCGTCGTCGGCGCGGACAAGTTGCGCGAGACCGCGCAGAAGGACATGCTGTGGGAATGGGAGGCGATGGCGCGCGATATGGCCTGGGACTACCCACTCGGCCTGATCGCGCCCGTCGGATTCGCGCTGCACGTGGCCCGATATCTGCACGAATCGCCCGCGACCAGAGAGCATTTGGCCATGGTTGCGGTGAAGAACCACCGGAACGGTGTGCGTAATCCCAAGGCCCGCTTGCGTTTCGAGATCAGCCTGGAACAGGCGCTGGCGGCGCCGATCGTGGCCGGACCGTTCGGGCTCTATGACTGCGCACCGCAGAGCGACGGTGCGGCGGCGCTGGTCCTCGCCGCGGCGGATGTGGTCGACCGCTACACCGATCGCCCGGTGTGGATCCGCGGCGTCGGCCTCGGCCTGGATTCGGTGATGCACCAGCACAAGCGGGATATGACGACCTTCCCGGCCACGGTGCGAGCCGCGAAGGCGGCTTTCGGGATGGCGGGTCTGACTCCCGCGGATGTCGATGTCGCCGAGGTGCACGACTTCTTCACCGGTATCGAACTGATCAGCTATGAGGACCTCGGCTTCGCCGAGCGATTCGGGGCCGCGAAACTGATCGAGGGTGGGGTCACCGAGGTCGGCGGCGCGCTGCCGGTGAATCCGAGTGGCGGCCTGAAGGCCAAGGGACATCCGCCGGGGGCGACCGGCGTGGCCCAGTGCGTCGAGTTGTTCGAGCAGCTGCGCGGCACGGCGGTCAATCAGGTCGACGGTGCGCGGATCGGCTTGGCGCACAACCTCGGTGGGCCGACCGCGGTGTCGGCGGTGACGATTCTGGAAGGACCCGGCGCTTGACCGCGGCGGCCGTCGCGCTTGTTTCGGGCAGCCCGAAGAGTCGCCGTGCCGTATTGGAGCGGGCCGCACGGTGGGTCGGCGCCACGGGCACCGTGCACGTCGTCTGTGACGGGATCTCGCCCTCGATGCTCTTCGGATCCATCGCACTGAGCGGACTGTTCGTCGACGCCGTCGGGCTCGAGGACGCGGACTTCACCAGCACCGCCCGTATTCTCTCGCGACACGGTTGTGGCTGGAATTGGTGGTGGGGGCCGGTCGGCGCGCACGCCGTCGCGGTGCGGCGGGCCGCGGCGCTCGGCTCGGTCATGGTGCTGCCGACCCGCTCGCTGATGTTCCAGGTGCGGGTCGCGGTGCGGCTGCCCGATGCGCACCGCGACCTCGCCGAAGGTAAAGGTCGGGCTGGCTAGTCCGGTGCGACTCCGTTCTCGTGCGCCATCCAGTGCACGAAGCGGTGCAGCGGGTACATCGCGTCGTGCGGGTTGCCGATCGTGCTCGGTCCGGCTTCGCCGAGGCGGACGATGCGCTGTGCGCCGCCGCTGGCCAGCCGGTCGCGGTAGTCGGCCATCCGGTCGAACGGAAAGAAGCCGACCGTCTGCGTCGCCACATTGACGTACTTCATCGCCATGTCGAGGCTGTCCACGCGAACCACGTTGGCGGTCTTGTTGATCGGGTGGAAGTCCACCGGTTCGTCGGAACGGATCACCAGTCCCTTGCCGTCGGTCCGTCCCCAGACCTGGAACTCGTCGTCGAGCATCATCAGGGTGTCGATCTGCTCGCGCAAATCGATATCGAGCGGTCGGGTGTCGCCCGAACCTGCGGCCTTGTCGACGATGCGGGCGTGCAGCCGGGCGCAGAAGCGGTCGGCGTCGGCCTGATCGGCCTCGACATAGACGAAACGGCTTGCGACGCAGGCCTCCTGGTTGAGCACCATCACATCGGTGGCGGCGAGTTCTGCCGCCCGGTCCAAGGCCTCGTCCGAGGCGAAGGCCTCCCGGCCGACCATCGAGATCGACGTCTTGGGGTCGAAGGACACCAGTTGGAAGCCCGGCCCGAGGTATTTGATCACGTTATCGATCGCATCGCCGCCACCCCAGGCGACGATCTTGTCGAAATACTGCGGCCGGTACAGCACCCGCTCCACCGCGTCGTCGCCGCCGCGCCAGTAGAGCGCGGACATCGACCGCACAATGGCGTGGTCGGGATCGATATCGGCCATGGTCCGCAAAATCGCGACCGTGGTGAACGGATCACTCGACGACATCTTGAACAGATTAACCGCCTTGACCAGCGCGCCGTGGGCGATGGATTTCACCGCGACGCCGGGGGAGTTGCCGGGCAGTACATGAATCAGCCGGGGTGCGAATGCCCGCACGAAACTCTGGCGACCGGTGAAGTCCCGCTTGGGAATCCACTCGTCGAGCGCCCGCGGGTTCGGAAAATTCTGTTCGACCACGGTCTCGAGCAGCCGCTTGTCGAGATAGCCCGCCGCACCCATGACCTGTGCCTGCAGCACGGCGCGCGGCAGCACATGGGTGGACGACATCCGGTCGATGCAGTCGCGCACGAACGGGTTTTCGGGGGCGCGCAGTTGTCGCCCGGTCTCGACGAGGAAATCGATGATCTCCGCGAGCGGGACGTTCAGCAGCGGCGGCACCTCGCTGCGCGGATGCACTGCGCGGTCCATCGGGATACGCGGTGTCGCGAAGGTGACGCCCAGATCGCGCGAGCGGTGCGTGATGTCGTCACCCTCGAGCAATTCGCCGCACAGGAAGAAAGGCGCGGCCACGACGGTGTCGGCGATGGTCATGACAGCCCCCTCACGTAGGCGTCGACGGTTCCGGCGCAGCCGATCTTGTCGTCGCCCTTGATGTCCGCGTATCGGACGATGTCATTGCGGACCGACGGGCCGTTGTTGCCACAGGCGCATGGGTCGACGTCGAGTGCGATCTTGTCGCCGGTGATGATCCCGCCCCAGCGTCCGTCCAGTGAGAGATCGAAAAATGCGGCGCGGCCTTCGATTTCACCGGATTCGTGCGGCAGCAGTGTCGCACCGTCCGCGTCGAGTATGAACGGCACGATCCATGGTGGTACGTGATAGCGATCGCCCTTGCGGCACTTGGGCATTCCGGAATTGAGTTCTTGCATCGAGTAATTCTGGAAGTCCCGGTCGGCCGGGATATTGAAGGTCTGGTGGACGAATTGCTGGTAATCCGGCGGTAATTGGGCGCGCTTGAGCCCGCCGCCGACGTAGAGGCAGTTGTCGGGGTGGAAGTCCGCGGCGGAGTAGCCCATATCCCGGACGATCGCGGCCACCTGGTACAGCGCATTCCACATGCCCGAGATATAGAGCTTGTCCGCGCGGTATCGCACGAGCGCTTCGGCACCGGCGATCATCGCCTTGTCGAGCGCCTCCTGCCGCTCCCGGGAGGTCCGGTCGAAATCGGCCAGTTCCTCCGGCCGCGCGGTGCCGTCGGCGATCCTCTTGCGCAGCACCACCATTCTGGTCAGTGACCCGACGGTGATCGGTGGAATGGGCAGGCGGAAACGCTCTTTGGCCGGATCACCGAACGCCGCCTGCTGGGCCGCGGCGATGACCGTGTTCTTCGGGACGGATGCGGTGGCGGCGATCCCGACCATCCGCCGGTCCTGTGCGGGCCGCACACCCGAACCCCAGGAGAAGACATTGACCGTATCCTTGCGCGACCATTCCATATCCCGCTCCGAGGCGAGCAGCATGGCCGACTTACCGGTCGTTCCGCTGGAACAGGAGACGTAATGCCCCGCGGCCTGCAGCCGCCCGATCCAGTCGTCGATATCGGCGATGTCCGAGGTCTCGATCGGGCTGATGGGGTAGGGCGATACGGTGCCGAGCCACTTGCCGAGCCGATCCCACTTCTCCTCGATCAGAAAGCTCTCCGGATAGCTCTTGTAGACCGAATGCGGGAACAGCAGCGGCACCATTTCCGCGCGGTCGCGGATCTCGGTGATACCGGCTTCGCGCGCGCGGTGTCCGAGCAGCTTGATCCGGTCGTGGTGTTGTCGGAGTTTTTCGTCGAGTGCCGCGACCTGGGTTTCCCGCAGGTCGGCGGCGGAGTGGTCGAAGCGATCGGCGGCATCGGCCAGTTGTGTCAGGGTTTCGATGGCTGAGCTCACGGGGTCCTTCCCGGTGACGTTGCCCGCTGGAGAAATGGCAACTCATGCGTATCATTATTAGCGATCGGAGGCACGATGACGCAAGCGGCAATTTCGAGGAGGCGGCGATGACGGAGGTCGGACCGCCCATTCGGCGCGCGGCCGGGCGGCCTACCCGGGCACAGGCCGAGGCGCGGCACGAGGAATTGCTCGACACCGCACTGGATCTGTTCTTGGAGTACGGCTTCGAGCTGGCGACGATCGAGATGATCGCCGGTCGCGTGAACATGACCAAACGCACCGTTTACGCCCGCTATCCCGACAAGGCATCGCTGTTCCTCGCCGCCGTCCGGCGCGCCATCGAGCGACAGGTCGTACCCGCGGACGTGCTCGCGGGCTTCGACAATGGCGATCTGGCCGCGACGCTGACCGCGGTCGCCCGGCTGCGGATCGATCAGGTGATGACGCCGAACGGACTTCGCCTGCAACGCATTATCAATACCGAGAGCTATCGCTTCCCCGAGATCTTCGTCGCCAACTACGACCTGAGCGCCGGACCGGTGGTCGACTTCGTAGCCGGTGTCCTCGACCGCGCCATCGCCGCCGGGACGATCGCGCCGACCAACTCCGGGCAGGCCGCGCGCGCCTTCATGAGCATGGTCGTCGGCGGCCAGGTGCGCTCCATCGTGGCCGGTCGCCCACCCACTCCCGAACAACTCGACGAGCGGGTCCAATTCACCGTCGGCCTCCTGCTCGACGGCCTGCGGCCCCGCTGAAATGACTGAAAGGCAATGACTTTGACATTCGAGGCAGATCGTCCGGTCGCGGTGGTGACCGGAGCCAGCTCCGGTATCGGCGCATCGACCGCCGAAAAGCTGGTGGCACGCGGCTGGCAGGTGATTGGTGTCGGTCGCGATTTACAGCGTTGTGCGGCCGCGCGAACGCGGATCACGGCCGCCGTGCGCGACGGCGGCGGCTTCGACATGGTGCGCGCGGACTTCACCTTGATGACGGAGGTGGTGCGCGCGGCCGCCGAGATCAACAGCCGCACAACGCGTCTGGATGTGCTTGTCAACAATGCGGGTGGCGTGCGGGATCGGCAGAACATCACCGCCGAAGGCGTCGAGGCGACCTTCGCGGCCAACCACCTCGCCCCGTTCCTGCTCACCAGAGAACTGATGCCGCTGCTGCGGAAGAGCGCGGCGGGCCTGCCATCCGGATCGGTGCGTGTACTCGCCGTATCGTCGAGCGCGCACCGTGCGACCGACGGCTTCGATTGGGCGGATCCGCAGAGCCTGAACGAGTTTCATCCGACAGCGGCCTACTGCCGTGCGAAACTCGCCAATATTCTGTTCACCCGCGAACTGGCGCGACGTGCGGCAGCCGACCGCATCGTCGCGCAGGCCATGCATCCGGGTGTCGTCGCCAGTAACTTCGCCACACACGGCGATGCGGCGATGCGAGCACATATGGCCGCAGCCGATACGGTGCCGCCGGACGAACCGGCCGACACCCTGGTGTGGCTGGCCACCGATCCCGAGGGCGGTCGCGACGGTGGGCGTTACTTCTACCGGAAGACGGTGGAAACACCGGCCCCCGTCGCCCTCGACGATGCCGCCGCCACCCGCCTCTGGGCCGAAAGCGAGCGGCTGCTCGCCGATCTCGGGTGCTGAGGACATGCGGATCGCGGTCGTTCGAGTCACGGTCGATCCGGCGCGTAGAGCTTGCGCCGGAAGCCCTGCGCAGGTCATTCCCGGCAAAGCATCTGCCGACGGTAGTCAAATGGTGGCTGTCGCCGGTACTCGGCCCCACCATTCGACTACTGCCGATGACATCTACCCCTTTGGTGCGGCGCGCGGCGTTGAGGTGGCGGGCGCGGCGCGGTGGGGTTCGTAGGGTGGCCGCATGTCGAATCACGCGGTGACGGCATCTTGCTCGATCGGCAGCGGTGTACTCATGTGGCCACCGACCGAGTCGGTCGATACAGCGGGCGTGCGCGGGTCGGTTCCGGTGTCACCAGATGCCTTCGCTCAGATCGTGCCTTGTGAATGCTCTTGGGAGGTAAAGAATTCGGTCCAATATTCGTGCCGTACCGCGTCCCACAAGCGCGACAATTTCGGGAACTGCTCGCGCATCTGTACCAGGTCCGGCGCGGCGGCCGGGTTCCGCACCGATATCAGCGTCTTCGACTCGAATAGGTTGTGTACCAGCATTATTCGAATACGGTGCTGGTCGAGTCGCCAGACGGCCAGCCAGCTGTCCACCTCGGTGCGACGCTCGCTCACTGCCTGGCCCGTTACTCGTGGCCGCCGCTGTTCGTGTCGGGGGCGGGTAGCGCGAGCTCGGTGAGCTTGTTCAGCACGTCGCGCAGGGTTTGCGCTGTCGGCCCGCCGCCCGCGTACGCCTCGTTGTCGAGTGGCGGAAACTCGATGCCCCGTGCGGCGGCGCGCTCGCGCGGCGTCAACGATTGCGGCGCAAGGCGACCCGCGTCGACCAGCGTGTAGTACGCCGCCGTTTTCCACACGCACCGGCCTATCCGGCACGCACGGTGTTCGCGCATCTGCTCGTGTGCCGACTCGATATCGGCGTACCCGCAGATCTTCGGTGGTGTGACGATCGTGTCTCGGCTCATCGCGCCACCTCTGCCTCGGTGGTAGCAGAATGCGCAACCCTTGCCCATGTGGTTGCGGGGCAGACGGTTTCGAGGTCGAAGTCCTCGCACACCCGCGCCGGTCGGTTGTCGACATGGGCCAGGTCGTAAACAACGATCGCGGCCACGCCGAGTCCGGCCGCGATACCGAGGGCGTACCCGATCTGATCGGGGATGTCCTGCGGAGGCCGCACCGTATACGCGTATCGGTAGCCCAGCGACCCCGCATGCCGCTGCACCGCGACCGCGTGCCGAGGCGCGTCCAACCCTGATACCTCACTCCGCACAAACCCGACTGCCATCGGTCGTCCATCCATGTCGCGCGAGGTCTGTACCGTATCCAGTTCTGCTGCTTGCGCATTCGTCATCGCTTCGAACCTTCGGTCAGTGGTTGACCCGATGACCGGGGCTGCTGAGAACCACCACACGATTCGCGTCGGTGCGATCTCGGTGATGTTTCGGAATGCCGCGTTCGCTGGCGGAAACTGGTTGTGCGGCTGTCTGATCCGAGTTTCCCGGTCATCGGGGTGATTCAAGTAGACACCAAAGAAGCGCCTCTGAACGGTCCAATGCGGGCCTTCCTTGAAATACACTGGAAGTCCATTGAATTGCGGTCCAGCACAACAAGGTCCAGTACGGGGCACATCAGATAGCGAGGCTAAGCAAATGGCAGGTGGATCCACCCTTCCCCGGCGCGCGCTCGGTCGCCGTCTCCGCGAACTGCGGCTCGAGGCCAAGAAGAGCCAGTTGGCAGCCGGATTGGCGATCGAGGTGTCCAAACAAGGTGTCGGACGACTCGAAGACGGCCAAGTCGTCAGGATCAGCACGGCGCAATACCGCGATCTGCTCGACTTCTACGGGGCCGATGAAGACGCCAAGACTGAGGTGCTGGGCCTGTATCAAGAAGTCAAGGCCGCGAAGGGCGACCCGTCCAGCGGCTGGTGGCGCGCCTACGCCGACGTGGTGAACCCACACTTCGATCACTTCATGAGCCTCGAGCAAGCGTGTTCCCGAATGACGGCTTTCCAGCTCACGCTGTTGCCCGGGTTGCTGCAAACCCCCGAATATCGCCGATGGCTCGTGAAGACGGCCGATCCGGCCATGTCCGCGGTGGACATGGAACGACGACTGGAGCTGACCGCACGACGACAGCGCAGGCTTGCGGAAGACCCGGAGTTTTCGCTGGAAGTGCTGCTGTCGGAGTCGGCGTTGCGGCACTTGGTTGGGGGACGGGAAGTGATGGGCGAGCAGTTGCAGCACCTTCTGAGCGTTGGGAGCCTGCCGAACGTGTCCATCCGGGTGATCCCGTTCGATGTTGGTGGACACCCCGGGTTGGTGGTCCAGTCGTTCACGCTGTTCGAGTTCCCGCCCCTGCACGCCAGCCGTTTGCCGGAACCCCCAGTTGTCTTTGTGGAAGGCTTCACCGGTGCACTGTTCCTCGAGGAGGATAGCGCGATCGAACGTCACCGATCGGCGGCGACGGGTCTGCGCCAGGTAGCGTTGAGCGAGAGTGCCACCAAGCTTCTGGTGGAGGAGATTGCAGAGGAGTATGCCGCGTGACCAGGGACCTGTCCGGCGCGAATTGGTTCAAGAGTAGCTACAGCCAGCCGAGCGGGGACTGCGTGGAAGTCGCAAACCTCCGCGGCGGAACGGTCGGAGTCCGCGACTCGAAGAATCCGACCGGCCCGGCGTTGATCTTCACACCGAGCGAATGGGACGCCTTTACCGCAGGCGTGAAAGACGGTGAGTTCAACCGACTCAATCCGTAGCGCGTTCCACACCACGGCGGAACGGCCCCAGTCCGATACGTAATGGACTGGGGCCGTTGCTATTCGAGTTCAGTTGTGTCCGGGTCGGCATGTTGGCGGACTGCCGTCGGAATCATCGACATGACTTGCAGGGCATCGCGGTGCGGATGCGGCGATCTTCGTCGTAGGCCATGTCGCGGACCCAGCCCAGTGACATCGACGTTTGCCGGGATTGCCCCGTGGGCTGCGGGTCAGATCGGCTCCCAGATCGTCATCCGCGTGTTGGCCGGATCGATCGACGGGCTGAGGCGCATCCGGCCGTCCTTGGACCGGGCCATCAGTTCCTTCATCACGGTGTCGATATCACCGTCGATGTCGTAGACGGCCAGATATTCGGCGGGCTGGTCCGCGGTGGTCCGAAGACGATGGCGCGTACAGGATTTCACGCCGTCGATGGCGAGCATCTCGGGTACGTGGACTTCGCCGTACCAGGTGTTGTATTCCTCGTCCCGGCCGGGCTGCGGGCGGGAGAAAACCATCAACTGCATATCGTCATTCCTCGATCAGTGTGCCTGCTGGGCATAGGCTTCGGCGTATTGCTGCCGCGTCGTCGTCGAGGTATCCCAGCCCGCGGCCTTCGCGCGCAGCGCACCGACGGTGGCCTGCTCCTTCGGGGTGTGCTCGAACGGATCGAAATTCAGGAAACGGCAGGCGTTCTGCCAGGTGATCTTGTTGATATCGGTGTCGTCGGCGTGGGCGGCGTTCAGTTCCTTCAGCACGAATTCGGGTGCGTCGGGCCACAGCGAGTCCGAGTGCGGGTAGTCGCATTCCCACGCGATTATGTCCATCCCGACTGCGTCGCGATAGGTGAGTGCGGTCGGGTCGGTGACGTAGCAGGCGATCACGTGCTCGCGGAAGACCTCGCTCGGCAGCTTGCCGCCGAAGTCGCGCTGCAGCCACCTCTGGTTGGTGTAGTGGCGATCGGAGCGATCCAGGAAGAACGGGATCCAGCCGATGCCGCCTTCCGACAGCGCCACCTTCAGATTGGGGTAGTTGCGAAATGCCGGGCCCCACAGCAGATCCTGGACGGTGATCTGGGAGACCGTCGGCGCCAGGCACATCAGATTGTCGATCGGCGCGTCCGGCGCCAGCTTGAGCGCCCCGAATCCGGTGCCGATATGCAGGTTCATGACCAGACCGGTTTCGTTCAGCGCCCCGAAGACCGGTCCCCAGAAGTCCTCGTCGAAATAGCTGGGGCTGCCCTGCAGGTGCGGCAGTTCCGCCATCGTGACGCCGCGGAAGCCCTTGGCGGCGACGCGGTGGATCTCGGCGACGGCCAGCTGCGGATCCCACAGCGGCAGAATGGCGTTCGGGATGAACCGCCCCGGGTAGACGTCGCACCAGCCCTCGAGATGCCAGTCGTTGTATGCCTGGATCATCGCGACGGTGATCTCGTCCTTGAAGTGACTCAGGTGGCCCGCGCTGAATCCGGCGAAGGTGGGGAAGCACATCGAGGCCAGGATGCCGTTGGCGTTCATATCCCGTATGCGGGCGTGGATGTCGTAGACGCCGGGCCGCATTTCCGCGTAACCGGCCGGGTCGTACCCCCACTCCTCCGGCGGCCAGGAAACGACCGCGTTGAGCCCGGTGACACCTGTCGGTTTGCCACGGTAGACCCACCGGTCGACGCCCTTTTCGTCGACGATCACCTTCGGCGCCAGATCGGCCCACTTCTTCGGCACCCGGCCGTCGAACATATCGAGCGGCTCGACGACGTGGTCGTCGATGCTCACCAGGATCATGTCGTCGATGTTCACGTGACTCCTCGCTGTTCGTGCGACGCCGGGGGTGTGCGTCACCCCGATCTGGACAAGCGGAGAGATGGTCAATCTTCATTTGGGAGAATGCCACTCTCGCAGTGAGATCGACCATACACCCTGCGCGCGGGCGTGGTCGACAAATTCCCACCGGATATCGGGGACGAGCTGGCGGAGCCGGGGGCTACTCCGATCAGGATGTTGAACTGGTGCTCAAACTCGGACTGAGCGCGTGTAGCGGATCACGAATCCGCGGCCTCGATCTCGGTGCGTTCGGAGGCCGTCGCCTCGAACCGGTCCAGGTACTGCTCGACGAATGCGACCAGATCGGCGTGGCCGAGCGTGACGCCGACGGCATTCTCGGTCGCGATGACGCCGGACACGCTGGCGATGAGCAGTGAAATCACCACCGGCGGCAGCTCGGTGAGGTCGAGGCCGCTCGCCCGCGCGATGAAGGTCAGTGCGGTCACCTGGATATCGCGGAAACGTTCGATATAGGCGGCGATTTCGGTCCGGATGGCCGGGCGCTGGTTGGCCAGCGCCATGAATTCCTGCTGGAGCCGGGTGCCGTACGGTTCCCGGCTGAGCTGCCAGAGCGCATGCAGCGGCTGCTCGGAGAACACGGCTTGGCGCTGCCGCTCCAGGTTGGCCTCCGCGCCGCGCCGGAATACCGCCAGGAACAGGTCGTCCATGGTCGGGAAGTAGTAGTGCACCAGTGCGGGTTTGACCCCGGCCAGCGCGGCGACCCGCCGTGACGTCGCCGCGGCATGTCCCTGCTCGAGCATGATCTGCGCGGTGGCATCGAGGATGGCGAGCCGGGTGGCCGAATCCTGCGCGCCGATCCGGCGTACCCGGGCGGTGCCGCGCGTGGTCGCCGACTCGTCCGTGCTCGCCCGGCCTCTTGACCTGTCATCCGTCACGGTGTTAAGCATATGCACATACCAAGTTTGGGCACTAGTTCAGCACTCGCAGGGCATCGACCCGCATGCTGCCGTACCGAAGAGGCGCATCATGACCGTCACCGCCATCCCCGTGGCCGACCACATCGGACTGGAAATCACCGGCCTGTCCGGCCGCCAACTCGCCGATCGGCGTGTTGCCGACGACCTGCGCGCGGCGCTCGACCGCTACGGGGTGGTGATCTACCGCGACGCCCACATCGATGACGACGCGCTCGTTGCGCTGAGTCGCCTGCTCGGTGAGGTCGTGGTCGCGCCGTTCGGTGGCGAGAAGGCGCATCCGGAGGTGTCGGCCATCACCCGTGATCCGGCCAAGAGCGTGCTGGCCGCCTATCGGGAGGGCACCTTCTTCTGGCATATCGATGGCGCGACCGATGCGGTCCCGCAGCAGGCCACCCTGCTGACCGCGCTCGAGGTGGCCGCCGACGGCGGTGGCACCGAATTCGCCAACACCTTCGCCGCCTACGCGGCGCTGTCGGACGCGGAGCGGGCCGAACTCGAAACCCTGCGAGTGGTGCACAGTTTCGCGCATGCGCAGTCGCTGGCCAATCCGGATCCGACGGACCGGGAGCGGGCCGCATGGGCGAAGGTGCCGACCCGGGTGCATCCGCTGGTGTGGACGCGTAAGAACGGACGTAAGTCGCTGCTGATCGGCGCGACCGCGGCACAGGTCGTCGGCATGTCGGCGGACGAGAGCCGGGCGCTGCTGGATCGGTTGCTCGACTGGTCCACCCAGCCGCAGTTCGCCCTGCAGCATCAATGGCGGCCCGGCGATCTGGTGGTGTGGGACAACACCGGCATGCTGCACCGCGCACAGCACTACGAGGTGAGCGCGCGCCGGTTGATGCACCGCACCACCCTCGTCGGCGAGGAAGCCGTCGCCTGATAACCGAATAGGCGGGGCCCGCCTTCCTTGTTTCCATTGCAGAATGTCATTACCCTATGAAGAGAACAACATTTCCCACCTCGGTGGCGCAAGCAATGACGCGGGAGTCCCCATGATCGACAACGCCAGCGAATCCGTCGCCGCCCCGACCTGCCTGACCTGGGAGTTGACCCACGCCTGCGATCTGTCCTGCATCCACTGCTCGTCCGGCACTCGCGGACGCGATCCGCGCGAGCTGAGCACCGCCGAATGCAAGGCCCTGATCGATGAATTCGAGCGGATGCGGATTTGCCGCGTCGATGTCGGCGGCGGCGAGCCGACCGTACGCCCGGACTTCTGGGAACTGGTCGACTACTCCACCGCCAAGCACATCGGAGTGAAGTTCTCCACCAATGGAATTCGGATCACTCCCCATGCCGCGCGGCGGATCGCCGGAAACGGCGATATCGACGTGCGGATCTGCCTCGACGGCGCGACCGAGGCGGTCAACGACGCGGTGCGCGGCACCGGGGCATACCGGGCGGCGGTGCGCGCGATGGAGTTGCTCGCGTCGTCGGGCGTCTATGGATTCGAGCTGTCCGTCGCGGCGACCAGACATAACGTCGGCAGTCTGGACGCACTCGAGGCGATTGCCGATATGTTCGGCGCTCGGCTGCGGCTGACCCGGTTGCTGCCGTCGGGCCATGGCTGGGACGAACTGCACCCGACGGCGGATCAGCAGTGGGTGATCGACGCCTGGCTACGCGAGCACGATGTGCTGACCGGAGATTCGCGGGTGGGGTGCCTGATCGACCCGGTCGGCAACGTCTTCGCCTGTCCGTTCGCGGGCCACGACCGCTTCCGCGCCGGAAACATCCGTGCCGCAGGCGGATTCGAACCCATCCGGCGAAACTCGGAACTGTTCACCCAACTGTCGTCGGGGCATCGGCGTCGAGCGGTTGCCGAGTATGCAGCGGTTCGGAGGTCGGCGTGACCTCGCGTTCGGAGCATCGGCGGGTCGCCCTGGTCACCGGCGCCGCGCGGGGGATCGGGGCCGCGACCGTGCTGGAATTGGCGTCTCGGGGCTGGTCGGTACTCGCGGTGGATCTGGCGAGCGATGATCCCGCGCTGCCCTATCCGATGGGGAGTAAACAGGAACTTGTCGCGGTGGCGACCGAGGCGAGCAGCCGGGTGAACCGGGTCGGTGCGGTGCGACCGTATATCGCGGACGTGCGCGATCCGTCCGCACTGCAGGCCGCGGTGGCCGAGGCGGTCGGTACTTGGGGCGGGCTGGATGCGGTGGTCGCGGCGGCCGGGGTAATCGCCGGTGGAGTTCCGTTGTGGGAGATGCCGATCGAGCAGGAGCGCGCGGTCCTGGATGTCTGCCTGGGCGGGGTCGTGAATCTGGCGCGGGCGGCGGTTCCGGCGCTGCTGGCCCGGCCCGCGCCGCGATCGGGGCGGTTCCTGGCCGTCGCCTCGGCCGCCGCGACGAAGGGGCTGCCGCAGCTGGCCGTCTACTGTGCGGCGAAAGCCGGTGTGACAGGGCTGATTCGGGCACTGGGCGCGGAGCTCGGCGGTACCGGGGTAACCGCGAACGCGGTGAGTCCCGGCTCCGCCGATACCGCGCTGCTTGCCGAGATCGCGCGCCTCTACCGGCTGCCCGACGTTACGGGATTCGCGGGCCAACAGCCGATCGGACGGTTGCTCGATCCGGGTGAGATCGCCAGCGTGCTGGCGTTTCTGGCCGGGCCGGACAGCAGCGCGATGACCGGTGCGACAGTCGCCGTCGACGGTGGCCTGGCACTGTGAACAATCCGACGCCCGAGTGGTTTCTGTTCTTGCCGCAGATCAAATTGCGCGTGGACGACATCGTGGAACGGGCCCGCGTGGCCGAGGCCAGCGGTTTCGACGGCATCGCGTTCATCGATCATCTGGTCGCGCCCGGTGCCGAACAATTGCCGCTCTGGGAGGCGATGACGGTGGCCGCATGGGTGGCCGCGCGAACCGAGCGGCTGCGGATCGGACATCTGGTGTTGTGCGACTCGTTCCGGCATCCGGCGATACTCGCCAAGGAAGCGGTGACGCTGCAGGAGGCATCGGGCGGCAGATTCGAGCTCGGCCTCGGCGCCGGTTCGGTACCGCACGAGCTGGTGGGATTCGACATCACCCGGGACCGGGCGGCCGCGCGACGGGATCGGCTGCGGCGCAGTCTGGAACTGCTGCACCAGTATTGGGGCGCACCGAATACCGAGGGGCCGGTGCAGGTACCGGCGCCGAGTACACCGATTCCGATTGTCATCGGCGGCACGAGCGCACCCCTGCTGGAATTGGTGCGTGGCTATGCCACCTGGTGGAACCTGCCTGCGCCGCAACTGAACCGGCTCACCGAACTGCGACCCGAGATCGGGTCGGCGCGGGTATCCGTGCAGCAGATGGTCGGTTTCGTCGGCCACGGCCGGGATGCCGCGGAGGTGCACGCGCGCAGCACTCGGCGATTCGGTCAGCTCGGTGACGGCCTTGTCGTCGGTGACGCCGCGCAACTCGTCGCGCATTTCGGCGACCTCGTCGAGCGCGGCGTCGAGCGGTTCTACGTGTGGTTCACCGATTTCGCCGCACCGGAGACATTGGCCGAATTCGGCGCGAAGGTGATCGGGAACCTGCGGTAGGCCTACCGCAGCTGATCCTTCATCACCTTCCCGGTGGCGTTCAACGGCAGCGCTTCCCGGAAATCCGCGAAACGCGGGACCTTGTAACCCGCCATGCGGGTCTTGGCCCAGCCGATCAGTTCTTGTTCGGAGATCGGTCCGGTGGCTACCACGAACGCCTTGCCGACTTGCCCGAGCCGCTCGTCGGGAACGCCGACCACCGCCACCTGCGCGACGGCCGGATGCTCGAGGAGAACGCCTTCGATCTCGGCCGGATAGGCATTGAAGCCGCCGACGATGAACATGTCCTTCTTGCGGCCCATGATCCGCAGCCGTCCGTCGGAATCCAGGCTGCCGAGGTCACCGGTGTGCAGCCAGCCCTCGGGGTCGACGGCCGCGGCGGTCGCCTCGGGATCGTCGAGGTAGCCCTGCATGACGGAGTACCCGCGGACGAGCACCTCGCCGTCATCGGCGATGCGCACTTCGATGCCGTCGCAGGCGGTTCCGACGGTGGTCGCGATCTGCTCGAAGGTGTCGCCGGGCCGTGACGCCGTCGCGGTGCCCGCCTCGGTGAGCCCGTATCCGGTCATGATCGATCGGAACGGCAACTCCTCGTGCACCCGGCGGATCAGTTCGACCGGAATATCGGCGGCCCCGGTGACCGCCGTCCGCAGCGACGACAGTTCGTAACGGTCCTTGGCCTCCAGTAGCGAGTGATAAAGGGTCGGCGGACCGGGCAGCATCGTCACCCGCTCGCGCTCGACCAACTCGAGCACCCGATCGACATCGAAGACCGGGACCGGGAGGATCGTCGCGCCGCGGATGAGCGACGCGATGATCCCGGCCTTGTATCCGAAGGTGTGGAAGAACGGATTGACGATCAGATAGCGATCGCCCTCCCGCAGATCGGCCAGCTCGCACCATTCCGAATACAGCCGCAGGGTCTGCAGATGATTCATCATGGCGCCCTTGGGCTTTCCGGTTGTGCCCGAGGTATAGATGATGTCCGCGATATCCGTGCCACGCACCTGCCGTTCGAACGGCGTACCGCTGGACAGGAAGTCCGACTTCAGGTCGATCACCGGCACGCCGTCCGGACCCGCGTAGTCCACGCCGAGGAAGCCCTGCTGCACCAGCAGCAGTTTCGCACTGCTGCGGCGCACGATATCGTCGGCCTCCTCGGCCCTGAACCGGGTGTTGACCGGGACGAGCACCCCGCCCGCGGTCAGCAATCCGAACGCCGCGATGATCCACTCGGCCGAATTGGGCGCCCAGATCGCCACGCGGTCACCGGATTCGACTCCGGCGTTCGCGAAGGCGCCCGCGGCCCGGCGGACCCGTTGCGCGAGTTCGGTGAAGCTGATCCGCAATGGTCCGTCCACGACCGCTTCGGCGGCGCCGAAGCGGTCGGCCGCACTCATGACCATCTGCGGGATGGTCTCCCAGGTCATACGCTGTGCCTACTCGGCGCATGAGTGGGGCCCTGCGTGGTTACGCGTCGCTGCCGCCTCCGGGCCTGACCACTCATACGCCGAGCAGACCCGCCAGGTTGCCGCCCATGATCTTGGCCTGATCCTCGACCGGCAGATGGGTGAGCATATCGGCGAAGTGGGTCGGCTGGGCCAGGCCCTCGGGGTGCGGGTAGTCGGATCCGAACAGCACCCGATCCACGCCGATGAGGTCGATCAGGTCGCTCACGCCCTCCTCGTAGAAGGGGCTGACGAAGATCTGGTTTTTGATGGTCTCGATCGGGTTCTGCATGCCGAAGCCTTCGGGCGCCTTCTTGAAGGTTTCGGACAGTTTGTTCATGAGCGGGCCCAGCCAGGCGGCGCCGCTCTCGATGATGGCGACCTTCAGCTCCGGATGCCGCAGCAGCGCACCGTGGCACAGCAGCGAGGTCACGGCGTCCTCCACCGGTCGCCATTCGTTGACCATGCTGAAGGCATTGGTGACGAACGGCAGCATCTCGGCATTGGCGCCGTCCCATTCCTGGGTGTAGCGCGCGTAGCCGCTGTCGGAGGTGTGCATGGTCACGGCGACGCCGAGCTCGACGACCCGCTTCCAGAACGGATCGAATTCCGGCAGCGCGAACGAGCGCGGGCCGCGGAAGCCCGGCACCGGAGCGGGGCGGATCAGGATCGCCTTGGCGCCGTGCTCGACGACCCACTCCAGCTCCTTGATCGCCTCCTCGATGATCGGCAGGGTGATGACCGGAACCGCGAAGATCCGGTCCTGGTAATTGAACGACCAGGTCTCGAGCATCCACTGGTTCAGCGAATGGACGATGGCGTGGATGGCTTCCGGATCGTCGCGCAGGCGCTCCTCCACCAGGCTGGCCAGGGTGGGGAACATCAAGCTCCGGTCGACCTTCAGCTCGTCCATGAGCGCCAGGCGCGGTCCGGGCTCACGGAAGGCATCGATGGCCTTCATCGGCTCGCCGAAGATCTCGCGGCGGCTCTTGCCCTCCGGGTTGCCGTTCTTGAAGTAATCCTCCATGGCACCGGGACGCGCGACCACCGAGAAGGTGGGGTTGGGGATGTACTGGCTGATCTGCCCCCGCACCGCGATCTTGGTCCGGCCGTTGACCTCGACGTACTGGATGATGCCCTCGTACCGCTTGGGCAGGTGGCGGGTCAGTGCTTCCTTGGTCTCGTACATGTGGTTGTCCGCGTCGAACAGCGGATACGGCAAGGTTTGGGCCGACATGAGATCCTCCTTCACTATTTGTGAGAATCCTATTCTCATTCCTGCCTGGTGGCAATCGCGTGCTGGCGGGTTGTCGCGGGGTGGGCTCGGTCGAGCTGTCATCGAAGTTAGATGCAGATCACATTTCCCAAATCGACCGTGTTGATTCTCCTGATATGGAAAGCTGCTTTCCCGACGGCGAGAGCACCAGATCCGGTAGGGGCGCCGCTCGATGAAGAACAGGGACGCGGGCCTCGACCGATCGTGGCGGCGTCCCATAGAGGAGGAAACGTGAAATCGCAGCGAATACTCGTTGCTCTGCTGGCAGCCGCGCTGCTGGCGGCCGGCTGTAGTCGTGGTGGTGAGGAAGTCGAGGGCACCAACACCACCAGCTCGACTGCGTCGGGCGACTTCGGTGATCTGAAGAATGTCTGCCAGGCCGGTAAGCCGTCGAGTTCGTCCGCGCAGGGTGTCACCGCGGGCGAGATCAAGGTCGGGGTCTTCAGTGACGTCGGTTTCACCAAGAACACCGAATTCGTCGATGCGGCAAATGTTTTCACCTCCTGGTGCAATGCCGCCGGCGGTGTCGGCGGGCGCAAGCTGGTGGCCACCGTGCGCGATGCGAAGCTCATGCAAGTCCGCCAGCGCATGATCGAGGCCTGCCGCGAGGACTTCGCGCTGGTCGGTGGCGGCGCCGCACTGGATTCGCTCGGCGTCGAGGATCGGTTGAAGTGCTTGCTGCCGGAGTTTCCGGCGCAGGTCGTCGACGTGAAGAACTCCGGATCCGACCTACAGGTCGGCGGCGGCGCGTCGGCCTCTCGCCCCTACGACATCTACACCGCGTACCACCAGTGGCTGCTGACGACCTACCCGGCCTCGGCCGGTGCGGTCGGCATCATCACCGGCGATTCGCCGGTGACCAAGGCGATGGTGCCCAAATTCCAGGAATCGCTGAGCGCGATGAACGCCTCGGTGGTGTACAACGAGCTCTATCCGGCCACCGGCGTCGCGGACTGGACGCCGTATGCGCAGTCGATCAAGAGCAAGGGCGTCAAGGGGCTGATCTTCCTCGGCGATTTCCGCAGCCTGGCCAAGCTCGAGGATGTGCTGACCGGGATGGACTACAAGCTGGACTGGATCGACGCCAACAGCAACGCCTACAACGGGCAGTTCCTGGAGCTGGCGGGCAAATCCCTTGCGGCGCAGAACAATTTCGCCGATCTCAGTGGCATCGCGCCGCTCGAGGCGTCCGCGACGGTGCCGGATGTCAAGCTGGTGAAGGACCTGTTCGCCAAGTACGCCCCCGGTAAGGATGTCACCTATCCGGCGCTGCGTGCGTTCTCCGAGTGGCTGCTTTTCGCCAAATCGGCTGGGAGCTGCGGTGATCAGTTGACCCGCAAATGCGTGTACGACGCCGCCAGCAAGGAGACGGCGTGGACCGCGGGCGGCCTGCAGGCACCGGTGGATCTGCGGCCGACCGGAGCGCTGCCGAAGTGCTACAACATCGTGCAGGCGACCCCGCAGGGCTGGCAGCAGGCCACCGGTTTCAAACCCGATACCGGTCCATACCGCTGCGATATGGACGCGTACGTGTACAAGAACGACTACGGCAAGGCCATGACCCTCGCCGATGTCGGGCTCAGCATGAGCGATTTGAAGTAGCGGAGTCGTTCGGCAAATGGAGCAATTCCTCGCCTTCGGCATCGTCGGGCTGAGCACCGCGGCGATCTACGCGATCATCGGTAGCGGCCTGGTGCTCACCTACACCACCACCGGCGTATTCAATTTCGCGCACGGGGCGGCAGGCATGATGTCGGCATTCGTGTACTGGCAGTTGAACATCGGCTGGGGCGTGCCCGCGCCGTTGGCGATCGCCGCGGTGCTGCTGGTATTCGCGCCGCTGTTCGGCTTGTTCTTCGCGTGGGCGTTGGCCCCTACCCAAGGCCTCGGCGATGCGGAGAAGTTGGTGATGACCATTGCCCTGCTGAGTGGTCTGATCCTGCTCGCCCAATGGGTGTGGGACCCCAACACGGCCCGCACCCTGCCGAAGTTCTTCGCCGAACAGCGGCCGATGCACTTCGGCGTCATCACCATCACCTGGCATCAGGCATTGACGATGGTGGTCGCGATCGCGGTTGCCGTCGGCCTGCGGATCCTGCTGTACCGCACCAGGACCGGTGCGGAGATGCGGGCCACGGTCGACGATCGTGCGCTGGTGGGTCTGACCGGCGCCGACCCGCGGCGGGCGAACCGAGTCGCGTGGATTCTGGGCATCGAGTTGGCGGCGATCGGCGGCATCCTGGTGGCGCCGACCGTCGCGCTCGACGCGCCACAGTTGTCGCTGCTGATCGTCAGCGCCTACACTGCGGCGATCTTCGGCCGGTTGCGCAGCCTGCCGATGACCTTCCTCGGCGCGATCGTGGTCGGCTGTCTGGAGAGTTACCTCACCGGCTATCTGCCGCAGAACGAATATCTGCCGGGACTGCGGCTGGCCGCACCCGCGCTGCTGTTGTTCATCGCGCTGCTGCTGTTCCCGCACGGACGGCTGCGCGGCCGGGATCGGCGCCTCAGTCCGGTGCCGCTACCGACGGTTTCGGGATCGGCCGCCTTCGCGGCGGTGGTCGTGGCGCTGGGCGTCGTGCTGGCCACCGTCCTCGGCGAGGCCGATCTGATCACCTACGGGCAGATCTTCGCCTTCGGTGTGATCGGGTTGTCGTTCGTACCGCTGGCCGGATACGCGGGGCAGATCTCGCTGTGTCAGCTCAGCATCGCCGGAGTCGGGGCGATCGTCTATGCCCAGTACGGCGCGGATGGGCAGTGGTGGGCATTGCTGCTGGCAATGGCGGTCGCGGGTGCGGTGGGTGCGGTGATCGCACTGCCCGCGCTCCGGCTGTCCGGGGTCTATCTGGCACTGGCGACGGTGGCGTTCGCGGTCGTGCTCGACCGGTGGGTATTCACCTTGCCGACCGTGCACATATTCGGCATGAAGATCAACTTCTTCGAACAGGGCTCGGTGAGTCTGGTCGGGCCGCACCTGTTCGGCCTGCACTTCGACAGCACCGCCCAGGTGACCGTCTTCGCGGCGGTATGCCTGGCGGCGGCGGGCTTCGCGATAGCGATGCTGCGGCGCAGCCGGTTCGGGCGGCGATTGATCGCGATGCGCGACAGCGAGGCCGCGTACGCGACCCTCGGCGGCAATCTGCTGATGGCGAAGGTGCTGGTGTTCGCCCTCTCGGCGGCCATCGCCGGACTCGGCGGTGCGCTGTACGGCATGCAATTGCGGGCTGTCACCTCCGATCATTTCAACCTGGTTTCCGGGTTGCCGATCTTCCTGATCGTGGTGATCGCCGGACTCGGCGCGGTCGGCAGCGGCTTCTTCACCGGCGCGGCCTACGCCGGTCCGCTGCTGGTGATTCCGGTGCTCTGGCCGTCGCTGTTGAATCTGTCCCAGGTGCTGCCGTCGCTGGGCGGTATCGCCTTCGCTGGCGGCATGCTCGGCCAGGGAGCGATTGCCACCATGCGGGAGGAATGGCTGCCGATGCTCCGCGATCGTGTGGTGATGCCGGTGCTGCTGGTCGTCTCGGTGCTGCTGTGGGTGCTCCGACTGGCTGATGCGATCACCGGCTGGCATTTGTTCTTCGGACTGGTGCTCGTCGTCATCGGTGCCCGCGTCTGGATCGCGCGACAGCGCGTACCCGCCGAACCCGAACTACCGGTCGAATGGTGGGGGATTCGGCGGCCATGGCGTACCCAGGACGAGGAGGTGTTGAGCCGTGCCACCGCTGCTGCAAGTTGAGGATGTGAGCGTCGTCTTCGGCGGCCACCGCGCGCTCGACGGCGCGGGGTTGGTGGCCGAAGCCGGTCATGTCACCGGATTGATCGGTCCGAACGGTGCGGGAAAGAGCACGTTCTTCGACGTGATCTGCGGTCTGCGCAAACCGGCCTCGGGGCGCGTGCTGATCAACGGGCGCGATGTCACCCGGCTCGGTACCGGCCGCCGCGCCCGGCTCGGGATGGCTCGCACCTTCCAGCGGCTGGAACTGTTCGGACGCTTGAGCGTTCGCGACAATCTGCTGGTCGCCGCGGAACTCGGGCCACAGCGTCGGCATGCCGCACGGGTCGTCGACGAGATCATCGAACGGTTGGACCTGCGCGAAGTCGCCGACAGCAGTGCCGACGCGCTACCGACGGGGACCGGCCGGTTGATCGAGGTGGGCCGGGCACTCGCCGCGCGGCCCGAGCTCATCCTGCTCGATGAACCCGCGGCCGGTCAGGACCACAGCGAGACCGAACGATTCGCGGCGCTACTGCGTTCGCTGGCCGCCGACGGGACGGCGGTGCTGCTGGTCGAACACGATATGGGGTTGGTCATGAATGTCTGTGACGAGGTCTATGTACTCGACCTCGGCAAGGTCATCGCCTCGGGCCCACCCGAGGTGATCCGGCGCGACGAAACCGTGCTCGCGGCATATCTGGGGGCGGCATGACCGTGGACAGTATCGAAACAGTCACGCCGACAGCGGATCTCGTCGCCGACCCGCTATTGGAACTGCGCGAGGTCCGCGCGGCCTATGACGCCATCACGGTGCTGCACGGCATCGATCTGAGCGTCGTCGGTGGTCAGGTGGTCGCGTTGCTCGGGCCGAACGGCGCGGGCAAGACCACCACACTGCAGGTCGCCGCCGGTGTGCATTCGGTCGCGTCCGGCCAACTGCGGTTGGGCGGGCGCGATATGACCGGTGCCGACCCACGCGACCTGGCCAGGGCCGGGGTGTGCCTGATCCCGGAGGGACGCGGCGTATTCCCCAATCTGTCGGTCCGCGACAACCTGCTGATGATGACCTTCACGGGTCGCTCCCGCGAGGAGATCCAGGAGATCGCCTTCACCCGCTTCCCGATTCTCGGGAAGCGGGCCGATCAGACGGCGGGGACCATGTCCGGCGGCGAACAGCAGATGCTCGCCCTGGCCCGCGGCCTGGCCACCGATCCGGCGGTGCTCATGCTCGACGAGCTGTCCATGGGGTTGGCGCCGCTGGTGGTCGGTCAGCTCTACGAGCAGGTCGCCGAAATCGCCCGCCAGGGCGTGGCGGTCCTGGTCGTCGAGCAGTTCGCCGCGGCGGTACTGGATATCGCCGACCACGCGGCCGTGCTCGTGCGCGGTCGCATCGAAAAACAAGGCCACCCCGACAGCATCCGCGACGAACTGGCGGCCCTCTACCTAGGAAGCTCCGAATGACCGAAACACGCGCGGACCGCTTCGTCCGCGAACTCAACGAAGCCAAGATTCCCGATCCCGCGGCCGGCCGTGCCGTGCTGTGGCTGCGCACCGGAGTGACCCTCATGGTGCTCGGCCTACTGGTGGCGGTGGTGGCGTACTTCATGTCGCATGGCACCAAAGACCCACTGGCACAACGTGATGCGATAACCCTCGCACTCGGCGGGGTGGCCGCGAGCGTGGTGGGATCCGCGCTGTTCCTGCGCTATTCGCTGACCGGCTTCCTGCGCTTCTGGCTGGCCAGGCAGTCCTACGATCTCGCGCAGCTGGGCGACCAGTTGAACGGAAAGGCGATCACCCACGACGGTGCCGCCATCCCGTAAGGCGGGCGGCGGTCCGTAGTGCGGCAGCGCCGGGCGATAATGTAATTCTCATGAATGAGAGCCAGTTCGAGCCGTTACCCACCGAAGAGCACCACGAAGGTGGGTTTCGGCCGGCACGGTCTCCGTCGCTGGATCGCGCGCCCGACATCTCCCGTGGCGGTCCGCACTACGGGGAGTTCATCGAACAGATTCGCGGCCTGATGGACCGTGTGCGACTGGCCAGCCCCTCCGATGATGTTGCGCTCGAGACGATCACCACGCTGAAGGAGCTCAACGGCCTGTTGGACACGGTCCTGGTCGACGAGTGGTCGGTGCCCACTTGGGTTCGATCCGACCTGCCCGCGAACGGCAACATCACCCTGCCGCCGTTCGTCGTCGACCGCTCCGACCGCGACGGCGTGTCGGCTCGTATTACCTTTCGCCGCTTCCATCTCGGCGGCAATACGGCGGTGCACGGCGGTCATATCGCGCTCGCCTTCGACACCGTGCTCGGCATGAGCGGGGTCGCCTATTCGGGGGCGGCGATCCGCACCGCTTCACTGACCGTCGACTACCGGTCAATCACCCCGCTCGACACAGAGCTGACCATTCGCGCCAGTGTCGAGCGGCAGGAGGGGCGCAAGATCTTCTTGGTCGCGACCCTGCACGACGGCGACCGACTGTGCGCCGAGGCGCACGCGCTGTTCCTCACCTTGCTGCCCGGACAGCAGTAGTCGCCAAATATTCGCAAAAGCACCTCTAACTGCCCGCATCCCTTGTAAGAATGACATTCTCTCAATGGAGAGAGAGATTCGCGCAAGGAAGAAGTTAGTTATCGTGAAGATGTGGAACCGCGCCGCGGCGGCCGTTCTCCAGAAGAAGACCGGTGAGGGGCAATAGCGTGAACCGTCGCAGACGGCGCGCGTCAACCGTCGGCGCCTACGCGGTCCATGGCCATGCCGTTCTTGCATATGGGCATGATGTCTTTCTATTTCTCGGCTGCGCCCTTAGTGGTATCAGCATTCTCGTTCTATGAGATCGTGATTCTCGCTCTTCTTCAGCTCCAATATCAGTGAGGCAGCAACATGCATCAGATACCCAAGGCGGCCGGATGGGCGGCCGTTGCGATCGTGGCCAGCACGATTTGTGCCGGAACCGCGACGGCCGAGGCGGATCAGGCCGTGACCGCGTCCTCGGTCGCGGTCGATAGTTCCCAGCAGCAGCCCAGTGCGGGGCCCGCAGATCCCGGGCAGGAATACCTGAATGCGTTCACCGCGATCACTGGCGCCTTCGCCAACGATTCCACGGCAGGCCGGGTGGTCGGGACGACGATCGGTGTGGTCGTCGGGTGCCCGTTGGGTGCGGTGACCGGCGGTGCCCTCACGCTCCCGACGGCCGTATTGACACCCGTAGGGATCGTCGGCGGCTGCATCATCGGTGCGAGCACCCTCGGCTTCCTGGGTGGCACCGTCGGCAGCATCGTCACCGGCTCGCCCGCGATGAGCAATGCCTTTGGCCAGCAATACAACTCGCTGCATTCCAAGGGGCTGATCGCCGAAGAGGTCCCGAATCCCGATTCGGCCCAATAGCTCACCCGACCCAGGAGAGAGATAACAATGAACCTCAAGACTCGTGGCATGGCCGTCACCACCCTGACCGCGGCAGCGGTCGCGATCGCCGCCGGTACCGCGCGCGCCGACGCGGATACCGCAGTTGCCGTCGACGCCAAGCAGAATCAATCCGTCACCACCGACGTTGCGCCCGGCGTGCATTTCAGCGACGACCTCGCCATCGGAAAGTCGGTGCTCAGCACGCCTTTCGGTACTGTAGTCATGCAGCAGGGCCAATTCGACGTCCGTGACGCTACGGGCCGGACGGTTGCCGGATCTCCGATCCAGGACGATGCCAGCTCGGCACCGGCTGCCGCCGACTCGAGCACCACAGCGGCGGCGCTTCCGATCACCGCAGCCGCGGCGCCGGTGGCGGGTGACCCGATGTCGAACTTCAATCAGGCTGTCGAGGCTGCGAACCCGCATATGGGCGCCGCCTTCGCGGTGGGTTCCGCGGTGGGTTCGGTGCTCGGTGCGGTAGTGGGCTGTCCGTTCGGCATGGCAACGGGCGGCACTCTGATGACGCTGGTGTCGGCGGGCGTGCTGACGGTCCCCGCGCTCGCGGCGACCTGCCTGATCGGTGCGGTCGCGGTGGGTGGCTTCGGAGCTACGGTCGGCGGTCTCGCCCTGGCTATCCCGGTCGGTCTTGCCGCCGGAACGCAGAAGTACAACCAATTGCAGGCTCAGCACGGCACCGAAGCGCCTGCGGCTCCGGCCCATTCGTAACCCTCACGCAGTTGCCCCAGCGGGGCGATCACCGGCTGCGCTCCGGTGATCGCCCCGCTGGTTTCGTAGTGCAGCTGGTCCGATCGCCGGGTCGGCTGTGCTACGGATACCGGCGAAAGAGCCCGCTCGACAAAGACTCTCGGCTGAGGTCTGGGCCGGTTGATCTGCTCGGCCATCGTCGGTGCGGTCCCGCCGCGAGAGCTGTCCCGCCGCGAGCTCCGCACCGAGCGCGCACTAACCGAGCAGTGGCAGCGCCGAGAAGACGTGGTCGCGCCACAGACCGCGAGAGGTCTCCTCGGGGTAGGCGACGACCGAAGGTTTCGTATCGAGGATATGAGTCAGGCGCTGCTCCGGATCGTAAGCGGCCCAGCCCGGTTCGCCGGTCCTGACGAACTCGCTCCAGCGCGCACGCATATAAGCCGACAGTTCCCGGGCCTCGGCCGACGGTTCCGGGCCGAGGAGCAGCGGGCCGAGTTGGGCGCCGAAGGCGGCGAACAACAGTGGTCCGTCGAGGCCGTGGCAGGCGCCGAGGGCGCCGCCGTTGCCGGGCGCGGGCCAGGTCAGCTCGTACAGGTGGGCGCGCCCACCGCCTGCTGCCTGTGCTTCGGCCAAGTGCAGTGCGGGCATCCGGAACAGCCAGTCCGTCTGAACCAGTTCGAACAGTTCATCCGGTCCGGCGGACGGAAATGCCGTGCGGTACGTCTGCGCACCGTCGGATCCGGGGCCGAACACCTGCAGCGCGTGCGTCGCCTGCGCGTCAGCGATCGTGCCGAGTTGCCCGCCGAGCGCGAGGAACAGCCGGAATTCGTCCCGGTTGTGCCCGACGACTACCGTGACATCGCGCGCGGAGCCTTCCGCGAGCGCTTGCCACGGTGCCTTCGGCAGTACATCACCGTCGACCACGGGCGAGAACGCGGTAATGGTGTGTGCCACCGCGCCCCATCGCTCGTACTGCCGCATCGATGCGCCGACCGCGGCTCCCGCGTCGGTCAACTGCCATGGATCCACACCTGACAGGTCCGCCACGGTCGGCCGCAGATCGATTTGTGCGGCGATGGCGCTCGCGATATCGGTGGCGAGCTCGTCGGAGAAGAACGTGCCCGGCAGGCTTTGCAGGATCGCGCGCCGGAACAGCCCGACCGCGCTCGGCATGGCCAGTAGCGCCGCGATGGACCCGGCACCGGCGGATTCCCCGCAGACGGTGACCTGATCGGGATCCCCGCCGAATGCGGTGATGTTCTCGCGCACCCAGTCGAGGGCGGCGACCTGGTCGAGCAGACCGCGGTTGGCCGGTGCGCCGTCGATGCGCGCGAAACCCTCGATACCGAGCCGGTAGTTGAGCGTGACGACCACAAGGTCGCCGTCGCGCGCGATATGTTGCGCGTCGTAGCCGGGACTGCCGGAGAAACCGAGCTTGTACGCGCCGCCGTAGATCCACACCAGCACCGGCCGACGGGCAGCCGGGTCGGGATCGGGTGTCCAGACGTTCACGGTGAGCCAGTCGTCGCCCTTCGGCAGGACGGCACCGCCGGAGCGGTTGCCGAACGAGGTCTCCTGCGGCGGCGGCGGTCCGAACTCGAAGGCATCACGCACGCCGTCCCACTCGGCGACCGGCCGCGGTGCCGCGAAGCGCGCGGCACCGATCGGTGGCTGCGCGAAGGGAATCCCGCGGAATACGACCAATCCGTTCTCTCGTCGCCCACGGACCGCACCTGCGGTGGTGCGGAGGGTGGGCTCTGGGCGCGCCGTAACTTCGGTCATGCACAGTCCTTGTCGGTCGGAGCTAGGTATGAGAATGGTTCTCTAATTTCAGAGAATGCTATTTCAGCTTGACCTGGCTCGCCAGCGCCGATCCCGGCGAGCGGAAGCAGGCTGCAGCTCATTCGTAGGTGACGACCACTTTTTCCGCCGCGCCGGGGGTGAGGGCCAATTCGAACGCCTTCTGCACATCGGCGAAGGGAACCTGGTGACTGATGAGCTGGGCGAAGCGGTCGGCGTGCTCGGCGATCTCGGGGGTGACCTCGAAGATCTCGGAGGGGTAGCCCTGAGAACCGATGATGGTCATCTCGTTGCGCAGGATGGCGCCCAGGTCGATCGGTTCGGGCCGCTTGTGCACGGCGACGGTTACCAGCTTGGCACCCCACTTGCCGTTGGCGAGGGCGGTATTGACGACGGCGGCTACTCCGGCCGCATCGATGTAGATGTCGGTGTCGGGGCGCGGTGCGCCGAGCGCATTGCTCCCGTAACCATGCAGTTCACCGAGACGGGCGGCGACGTCCTCGGTGGCGGAGTCGATGACCGCGTCCGCGCCGACCGCGAGGGCGGTGTCGAGCCGCGAGGCGATCACATCGGCGACGACGACGTGCTCGACGCCGCGCAGCTTCAGCCAGATCACCGCACCGAGCCCGATCGGGCCCGCACCGAAGACGATCGCCTTATCACCCGGCTTCGCCTCGGAGCGGTTCACCGCGTGCCGCGATACGGCCATCGGCTCGTTGAGCGCGGCCACGGCGAAGGGCACCGAATCCGGCACGACGGCGACGCTGGATCCGACCTCGGCATTCTCGATGAGCAGATATTCACTCATACCGCCCAGCGGTCCGCCGCAACCGATGATGCCCGACGGGGCGGCCTGCGGATTGACCACGACGTGATCACCGACCCGCAGTCCGGTGACATCGGCGCCGACCTCGACGATCTCGCCTGCCGGTTCGTGGCCGAGCACCACCGGACGCATCTGGTCCGGCGTCAGGGCCTCGGCCTTGACCTGCGGCCCGAGCACCTTCGGCATACCGCCCATGTGCACGAAGGTCGCGTCGGTGCCACAGATTCCACACGCCCGGACCCGCACCAGCACATCGCCCGGGCCCGGCGTCGGGCGCTGCTCCTCGACCACTGTGATCGCGCCGGGTGTGCTGGTCTGAACCGACTTCATCGTTGCCATGCTGGCCGTCCTCTCTGGGTTCACCGTCGGCTCGGGGCGGGGCCGACGACTTCGTTGGCATCAACGATGCCCTCGCCGGAGCGGCGAGCCCAGGGAGTGAGGTCCCGAAACGATGGTGTACCTGGGTACACCTCCGATCAATGGGGACCGGTGGTGGTGAGAGCGAATTGAGCGAGTGTGGTGGAGACGATCTCGGGTCGCCCGTTGTTCTGGTTCGTGGCGGCGGTGAGTACGTCGAGGTGGTGGTAGCCGGGCGCGACCACGGTGCTGCCGCGACCGGGATGTCCGCTGGCGATGGCGATTCCGGAGCCGCCGATCAGGTTGATGGTGGGGTGGGCGTCGATGGCGCCGGGGTGAGTGATGTGCCGAGCGATGTCCGGGGCGTGCAGTTGGTAGGTATCGGCGGCCAGTTCGGTCGGGAAGTACCACTCGGTGAAGTCCAAGGGCTGTGCCGCCAGACTGCGCGAGAGGTCCCGCAGGTCGGTTACCTCCTGTCCGGAATCGGTGAACGGGACCCCGTGGCTGTCGACCGGTATGGCGACATCCGCGAGCCGGTCGTAGTCGCGCCAGGTGTAGAGCGGTCCGTCGGGGGCTGCCGGGATCGCCTTGCGATCGGGACCGAGCATCGTGCCGGTCAGTCCATGCAGCGCGGGTATCGCGGCGATGTCGCCGGGAACCGGGAAGTTCTTCTCGGCCACCGGTCCACCGTCGAAGAATCCGAATCCGGTTTGCAGCAGTGCGAGTGGCTGGGAGTTGGCGTCGAGGAAGGCGCCGAGCACGGCGGCGTTGGTGACTCGGAAGTCGCGGACCGATGGCGAGCCGGTGGCCGCGGTCGCGGCATCGCGTGACATCAGCACCCGATAGGTGGCTTCCTGATTGAGGCTGTTCGGAATGTTTTGTGCCAGATCGGATTCGGTGTCGGGCGCCAGATATGCGGCCAGCCCCGCGATGCCGAGCAGGTTCATCGTCTCCGGGTTGATGACCGCCGGTAGCGCCAGCACTCGCGGGAGTGCGCCGCTGACGAGCCCGGCCGCCACGGCATCGTAGCCGCGGCCGCCGATGGACAGATCGACCATGTCCGGGATCCCGTTGAGCGCGGAGAGCGAGGTGTCGATCGCGGAGTCCAGTGCGAAATAGCCCGCACATTGATCACCACCGGCGACGCCGTCGAAATCCCATTCGGCGAAGACGCCGGTGACGATGCCACCGAGCGAGTGGCCGCCGCACAGCACCTTCTGTCCGCGCATCGCGGGATCCGGCAGTTCGGCGGTGAGCAGGTCGAATTCGTCCTGCACGGTTTGTGCGATGCCGAGGTGGCCGAGCCAGGCCGAACGGTCGTCGAGCAGGTAGCCGTCGAACCGGCGACCATCGATCTCGGCATTTCGGTAGTAGTAGTCGACAGCGCGATGGACGTCTCCGTCGGCGAGGGCGGCGTGGATTCCGGTGTGGTCCTCGAGGCAGTTGGAACGGCGATCCAGCGCCCAGAATTCCACATGCCGACCGACTTTCGCGGCCGCGGCCACGGTGTTACGGGCGACGCCGTCGAATGCTCCCGCGCCTTCGAAGATGCCGGGCTGGGCGATCAGAACAGCGTCCGCATCGGCGGAGCGACGCGGACCGTCGATGTCGCGGTAGCGCAGATACGACAGTCGGTCGCAGGCGCGCGGATGCGGTCCGACCGACTCCGGCAGCGGAATCTGCACGGTTACAATGGATTCGGTGACCGATGAGATCGCCGATGTGGAGATCACCGGCACTTCCGTTCGCTCGGCGTCGCTCGGCTGTGCGTGTGCGGGCACCAGCACGGCTGCCGCCGCGACACCCGCCATCGCCGAAGTTATTGCGCGCCACCATGTTCTTACCGACCAGAGATCTGACCACACACGCCGTATCACGCTGAGTTCCCTTCGTCGGGCCGGATTCCCGTTCCGGTCCGCCGAAGCTACGAGTCGCCCTCCTCGGTGTCAATCACGCAGTCGCGCCGCACTATCCATGATGAGCAGGGCTTTTGTGAAGAATCTGTAACAGGTTCCGCTGATTTTTGTGGTATCTGACGAACTCGCTCAGCGGCCGATGAAACCTGGCGTGCGCTTGGCTTTGAACGCCGCGATGCCCTCGGCGACATCAGCGGTCTCGAAGAGGGCGGACTGACCTTCGCGTTCCAGGTCGAGCGCCTGGTCGAGTTGGGCCAGGGCCATCGCGTTGAACGCGCGCTTGGTGCGGGTGTATGCCGCCGTCGGCCCGTTGGCGAGCTTGGTTGCCAGCCTTGCGATTTCGGCATCGTAGTCGGCATCGGGCACCACCTGGCCGATCAGGCCCCATTCGGCAGCCAGCGGTGCGGGAATGCGTTCGGCCAGCATGGCCATGCGGGCGGCGCGGGCATACCCGATCAGAGCCGGGACCATGGCGGTGGCACCGCCATCGGGCATCAGACCGACATTGGCGAAGGCGAGCAGGAAGTATGCGGATTCCCGGGCGACGGTGATGTCCCCGGCCAGGGCCAGCGAACATCCGACGCCTACCGCGGGACCGTTGATCGCCGCGAGCACCGGTTGGGGTGCGGCGCGCAGGGCGCGGATCAACCGGTTCGCCGCGTCGAGCGTCGCGACCTGCGGACCATTACTGGCCGAGTTGGAAAGATCCGCTCCCGAGCTGAATGCCCGCCCATTGCCGGTCACGACGAATACCCGAACGGTCGGATCGTCGCCGAATTTCTCGACGACGGCCGCGGCCTCGTTCATCATGTCGCCGGTAAGGGCGTTGAGCCGGTCGGGGCGGTTGAGGGTCAGCCGCACGATCGTGTCGGTGCGTTCCACGAGGACATCGGGCTGATCGGTCATTGTCGGCCTTCCGGGTCGAGAATCGGACATGAGCTACTCTAACCAGATTAGGTATACTCTTTCCGGTCGGTCCCGGCCATGAACGACTGGAGCGTCGATGCGGTTGGTCCCTCTCGTCGACGCGGTTAGTTTTTAGTTATGCCGGATTCGGGGATCGATTTGTTCGACGAGTTCGCGGTGCAGCTCACCGCGGACGGAACTCCCGCGACACCCATGGTGGTGGTCGCGCTGGACGCATTCGGCAGGGAAACACCGGACCGAATCGCCAGGACCGCCGAGCGGATGAATCAGGCGCTACCGCTCGTCATCGGGGTGCTGCGTGGGCCGGTGACACCCGGCCTGACGCCACTGCTGGCGGCGGCGACGCTCACCCTCGCCACGGACGCCACGGCGAACTCGGTGCCGCAGACCGTCGTGGTGGACGACATCGATGCCGCACTCGATCTGCTGGGAACGGCGGTGCGACATTCGCCCCGCGCGGCCGTCGCGTGTGGACAGTTGCTGCGCCAAACGGTGCGGTTGCCGACCGTGCCCGCGCTGGCGGCGGAGGCGGCGCTGTACTCGATGCTCCTCGGTGGCACCGAATTCGAGCGCTGGCTGGCCGAGCGTGGCGCGCCGCGCACGGTCGCACCGCCGGAGCATGCATTGGTCCGGACACACCGCGACAACGATCGCCTGACGATCACGCTGAATCACCCGCAGCGGCGCAACGCACTCAGCATGCGGCTGCGTGAGGAGTTGCTGGAGGCGGTGCGCCTGGCCGACCTCGATGCCACGCTCACCACCGTCGAAATCAACGGGGCGGGACCGGTTTTCAGCAGCGGCGGCGATCTGGACGAATTCGGTACGGCGACGGATCTGGTGGCCGCGTATCTGGTCCGGCTGGACCGGGCGCCATGGCGGATCATCGACCGCATCCGGGACCGGGTCACGGTGCGTGCCCATGGAGCATGCATCGGTGCGGGCGCGGAGGTGGCCGCGTTCGCGGGCACGGTGATCGCCGCCCCCGACACCTTCTTCGCATTCCCGGAACTGCGGATGGGCCTGGTGCCCGGAGCGGGCGGTACCGTCAGCGTGCCGCGGCGGATCGGCCGCTGGCGCGCGGCCTGGTTGATGCTGACCGAACAGCGATTGACCGCGCTGGCCGCACTGGAGTGGGGCATGGTCGACGCGGTGGAACAGACGAGGAGTTGATCGCCACGAATGCCTCGGCTACGGCAGCGGTGCTGCGGGACTGGGTGCGGTCGCTGTGCCCGTCCGATGTTCTGTCGCGCCCGGTCGAAACGCAGCCGGAGTGCGCGGCGCTCGCCTGGGCCGCGTCCGGCGCGATGGATCTGACCGGACGCCCTGATGGTGCTCCCGCTGTCTCGCCCGCGGCGGCATACGGACTACTCGTCGAGACCACCGAGGCGCTGGCGCGAATCACCGCGCAGATCGGCTCCGAGGTTCGTGCCGATCCGGGCCTGCTCCTGGTCGGTCGAGCCGGATTGCTGAACCTACGGCGCGGCGGTCGGCAGACCGCGGGCGGAGCCGGTCGATTGCTGCGCACCTCCGACGGTTGGTGCGCGATCACCTTGAGCCGCCAAGACGATATCGACTCGGTGCCCGCGATCCTGGGGATGGATTCGGTGGCCGACGATCCGTGGGAAGCGCTCACCACGGCCGCCCGTGCGTGGACCGCAACCGACCTCGCCGACCGAGCACAGTTACTCGGCGTTCCCGCCGCCGCGCTGCCATCCGCCGCGTACCCTGCCGATTCGCTGCTTGCCGACGCGCGCCCTGCCGACGCGCGCCCTGCCGACGCGCTGTCCGCTACTGCGCCCCCCGACGCTGCTATGCCTGTCGACGCGGACCCCGCCGCCGCACACCCCTTCGACGCGCTGCCTGTCGATGCGCACCCTGCCACTCGGGTGCCCGACGACGCGGCACACCGTGTCGCCGGATCATCCGCGACGCCCGGTCCGCAATGCCCGTGGCAGACAAGCCGGATAGCCCAACCGGTCGTCGGAGCGCGGCTGGATGGGTTGGTGGTCGTCGATCTGTCCTCGATGTGGGCGGGACCGCTGTGTGCCCACCTGCTCGGCCGCGCAGGTGCGCGGGTGATCAAGGTGGAGAGCACGCGACGCCCGGATGGCGCGCGCCGCGGTGATCCTCGCTTCTTCGACTGGCTCCACGGCGGCCATGAACAGATCGCCGTCGACTTCCACACACCCGCAGGGCGGGAAACGCTGCGCGAGTTGGTGTCCACCGCGGACGTGGTGATCGAGGCATCCCGGCCGCGGGCGATGGCTCAACTGGGGCTGGCTCCCGGGGACCGCATGCATCGCGACGGGCAGGTCTGGTTGAGCCTGACCGGTTACGGACGCGCCGAGCCGATGCGCGTGGCATTCGGCGACGATGCGGCGGTGGCGGGCGGCCTGGTCGGCTGGGACGCGGGCGAGCCGGTGTTCTGCGGTGACGCCATCGCCGATCCGCTCACCGGAATCTGTGCGGCACTGGCGGTATGCTGCGCCGTTCTCGGCGGCGGGGGACAGTTGATCGACCTGTCCATGCGCGCCACTGCCGCCGCCTTCGCCTCGGCCCCCGCGCTCACCCATGGACCGCATCGAGTGCGTGCCGATGGTGCGGATTGGGTTGTCGAATGCCCGCGCCACGGTCGTTCGCAGCGGGTGCTACGTCCGCGTGTGCCGCAACGGAGTGGAATGAAACGAGTTGTGCCGCATGTTGATTCGTGATGCCGAGGTATTCGGTTCGGGCCGGATGGACGTGCGCACCCACGGCGGTGTCATCACCGAATGCGCGACCGGATTGGTTCGCCTGCCGGGTGAGGACGAGATCTACGCGGGTGGCGGCTGGTTGCTGCCCGGACTGCACGACCACCACATCCATCTGCGTTCGCTCGCCGCGACCTACGATTCGGTTCCACTGGGCCCGCCGCAGGTGCGCACCGCAACCGAGTTGGCGGCGCGGCTACAGGAAACCGATCGAAAGCTGCTTCCTGGCAAGTGGATTCGCGGCACAGGTTACCACGAATCGGTAGCCGGACCCCTCGATCGCGCGGTGCTGGACCGGATGCTCCCGCACCGGCCCGTGCGCGTGCAGCACCGCACGGGTGTGCTGTGGCAGCTCAACTCGATGGCATGTGAGCTGGTCGGCCTGGACAGCAATGACACGCAGGGTGTGGAACGTGACGAGACCGGGCGGCCGACCGGGCGGCTGCGCCGACTGGACGCCTGGCTCGGAGAGCGAATCGACTCGCGGACAACGGATCTGGCCGCACTGAGCGCCACCGCCGCGACGATGGGCCTAACCGGATTCACCGACGCGACCCCGGGACTCGCACAGTCCGATATCGACCAACTGGCCGAGACGGTCGAAACCGGGCGGATCGTCCAGCGGGTGCACTGCATGGCTCCTCCCGAAGTGCTGGAGCCCAGCGGCACCCGATTCACGTTGGGCCCCACCAAGATCGTGCTCGACGATTTCGATCTACCCCCTTTCGACGAATTCGCCGACCGGCTGCGCGCGATTCATGCGGCAGGCCGGGCTGTGGCGGTGCACTGCGTCACGCGGGTGCAGTTCATTTTGACCATGGCCGCGCTGGACCTGGCCGGTGTGCGAGCGGGGGATCGGATCGAACACGGTGCGGTGATCCCGCACGAATCGCTGGATTGGCTGCGCGGACAGCGAGTTCCGGTCGTCACCCAGCCGCATTTCGTGGTCGAACGAGCCGAGCAGTACCGCGACGAGGTGCCCGCGGAGGATCTGCCCGATCTGTGGCGGCTGCGGTCACTGCTCGATGCCGGGGTTGGCGTCGCAGCCGGGTCCGATGCGCCATTCGGTGCACCCGATCCGTGGTCGGTAGTGCGTGCCGCGGTACATCGGCCGACGGAATTCCATGTCGCGGAAGCGGTGTCGGTCCGCAAAGCGCTGGCACTGTTCTTCGGCGCACCCGACAGCCCGGCGACGCCCCGCCGGATCACCCCGGGTTCGGTCGCCGACCTGACGCTGCTGTCGCTGCCGCCGGACGAGGCCGCCCACCACCTCGATGCCGAGATCGTCGCGGCGACCATCGTGGCGGGTGACCTCGTGTATTCGGGTCAGTAGACGCCGCACATACCGTCGATCGAGACCTCTTCCACCAGCACGTCAGCGATTACCAGGTCGGACTCGTGCACAATGCTCTGTTCCTCGCACAGCCGGTATTCCTCGCCGATGGAATTCGTCAGTTGATGACAAATATTGGACGATAGCGAGCGCCCGGCGACGGCGTCTGTTGGATCCCGCTGAGCGGAACGATCTCGAGTACGTCTGGAGATCGCGTCCGCAACGGCTTCCCGGAATCCCGGTGCTGCCTCGGCAACCCCACCGGAGCTCGGCTTTCCCGACTATGATCGGCAGGTCGGGGTCGGCGGTTTTGCCTCGAGAGGTGATCGTATGGTCGGACATTGCGGCTTCGGGGGTTCGCGCGGATCGACGCCGGTCGATTAGCCGATTCGCCATGTCCGACTACGAGAACGAACGCACGCAGCGCGATATCCGGTTCGGGATCGCCGCCGAACTGACCGCCGCCGGATTCGAGGATGCCGAGGAGATCGGCCGCGGGGGTTTCGGCGTCGTCTATCGGTGTCTCGAGCCCTCGCTCGATCGGACGGTCGCGGTCAAGGTGCTGACCTCGGAGATCAGCGGTGACGAACGCGAGCGCTTCGTCCGGGAACAGCACGCGCTCGGCCGACTCTCGGGTCACCCCAATATCGTTGCGGTGCATCAGGCCGATGTGATCGCCGACGGTCGTCCGTTCATCGTCATGCCCTTCCATTCGCGCGGATCGCTCGATGCGCGACTGCGCGCGACGGGACCGCTGCCGTGGCAGGAGTTGCTGTCGATCGGAGTGAAGATCGCCGGGGCGCTCGCCGCGGCGCATGGGACGGGCACGCTGCACCGGGATGTGAAGCCCGCGAACATTCTGGTGACCGATTACGGGGAGCCGCAGCTGGCGGACTTCGGCATCGCGCATATCGGCGGTGGATTCGAGACCTCTGCCGGACACATCACCGGTACGCCCGCATTCATCGCACCCGAGGTGCTGCGGGGCGCGCCGCCGACTGCGGTTTCGGACGTATACAGCCTCGGCGCCACCATGTTCTGCCTGCTGACCGGGCACGCGGCCGTCGAACGCCAGTCCGGTGAGGCCGTGCTCGCGCATTTCGTTCGAGTCACCTCGACACCCGGGCCCGACCTGGGTGAAGTCGACATCCCCGCCGAACTCCGCGCCGCGATCGAGGCCGCGATGGCCACCGATCCGGACCGAAGACCGCGTACGGCAGTCGAATTCGGCTATCTGCTGCGCGATGTCCAACGGAATTGCGGGCTCGATGTGGACGCCATGGCGGTGCCCGGGGATGCGCACGAACCGCGGTCCGGGCCGATAATGGTGCCCGCACAGCGCGGGACCGGCCCGCGGACCACCGTGCCACCGCCGGTCGCGTCGACCAAGTATCGTCCGCCGACCTCGGGCCGCCCCTTGGTGGACCGGCCGCGGCTGCTGCGCAAACTGCAGGAGGGCGGCAATCGCCGACTGCTGCTCATCCACGCGCCGCCGGGCTTCGGTAAGAGCACACTGGCCGCGCAGTGGCGCGATGTTCTTACCGCACAGGGGGTGTCGGTCGCGTGGTTGACGATCGACCACGACGACAACAATGTCGTCTGGTTCCTCGCCCACCTGGTCGAGGCGATTCGCCGGGCTCGCCAGGATCTGGCCGGCGGGCTGGTGACGATGCTGGAGGAGCGTTCCAACGATGCCACTCGATACGTGCTGGCATCGCTCATCGATGAAGTGCACGACAGCGGTGCGCCGCTCGCCGTCGTGATCGACGACTGGCACCTGGTCACCGATGCCGGTACCCGCGCCGCCATGGAATTCCTGCTGGACAACGGATGTCATCACCTGCAGGTGATCGTCACCGGCCGAACGCGTGCGGGATTGCCGCTCAGCCGGATGCGCGTCGGCGACGAACTGGTCGAAATAGATTCCGACGACTTGCGATTCGACGATGCCGAATCGGCGGCGTTCCTGCTCGACATCAATCGCCTGACGCTGGGCAGATCGCAGGTCGCCGAACTGCTCGACTCGACCGAAGGCTGGATCGCGGCGCTGCAACTCGCTTCACTGTCGCTGCGCGGCAGCAGTGATCCCGCCGAATTCATCGATCAACTGTCGGGTCGGCACGAGGCGATCGGTGAGTACCTCGTCGAGAACGTGCTCGACACTCTGGATCCGGACCTGCTGGACTTTCTACTGGCGACCTCGATCACCGAGAAGATCTGCGCCGGACTGGCCGAAGCGCTGTCGGGTCCCGCTGCCCCACAGCTGTTGCAGCAGGTCAAGGCGCGAGATCTGTTCCTGCGCAATGTCGACTTGCGCGACAATGTCGGCGACCACTTCGAGTGGTTCCGCTATCACCGCATGTTCGGCGATTTCCTACGCCGCAGGCTCGCCGAACAGGATCCCGATCGATGCATCCGGCTGCATCGCATCGCGGCCGACTGGTTCGCCGACCACGCGATGTTGAACGAAGCGGTGGATCACGCACTGGCCGCCCATGATTCGTCGGGTGCGCTGCGCCTGATCGAGGAGCGCGCGACGGAATTGCTGGAGAGTGCCCGGACGGCCACCCTGCTCGGGCTGGTCGCCAAACTGCCGACCGCGGTCGCGGTATCGAGTGCGCGCCTGCAGCTCTTCGTGGCTTGGGGCAATATCTCGCTGCAGCGGCCGGTTGCCGCCGAGGCGGCCCTGGATCGGGTCGACGCGGTGCTCGGCGCCGATCGGCCGGATGCGGGCGATACCGCCGAACTCCAACTCGAGGCCGTGCTGGCGCGGGCCGCGTGCCGGCTCACCGCCGACCGATTCGCGGAATTGCCGGAGTACGTCGCGCATCGGCTCGAGTCGGAGGTCGACCCGTTCATCGCGACCGTCGCGGCGGGGATCGGATCGGCAGCCGCCCTCTATCGGTTCGACTTCGACGAGGTGTACCGGTGGCAGCGGTGGGTGGCGCCGCATCGGGCCCGGGTCAAGGGGCCGACCGGCTTACTGCACAGCTACGGCTTGACCGGTGTGGCCGCCTTCGAGCAACTCGATATCGCGGCGGCGCAGGCGCATCTGGAAACCGCTCGGTCGCTGGCACTGGAAACCGGCCGCCATTCCTACATCACGCGTATGACGGGCGCACTGCTCGGTGCGATGTGTTATTGGCGGGGCGAACTCGACGAAGCGGAGGCGCTGCTCGACGAGAGCGTCAAGGCGGGACCCGAGGGTGGAGCGGTCGAATTCGTATCGGCAACATATGGAATCGGCGCGCGGATCGCGGCGCTGCGGGGCGATCTCGGGGCGGCGCGGGAGCGACTTGCCGAGGGCGCGAAGATGGCCCGCAATCTCGCGCTGCCCCGGCTGGCCGCCCGCATCGTCAACGAGCGAATCCGCCTCGGCCTGCCCATCGCCGCGGACGAGGCGGCGGCACTCGAGCGACTCGAGCCCTATCGCGCCGAAGGAGATGGAATCACCATCCTCACCTCGGAAATCCAGTGGGATTCGGCAATACGGCTGCTACTGACGGATCGCTCGGCCGGGGCCGCCGAGACCGCCACCGTATTGGCCGAGCGGCTGGTCCGCGGCCTCGAGCGCCAACGCCGCCCGCGGGCGTTATTGGAGGCGCGACTGCTATCGGCGTGCTGCCTGGCAACCGCAGACCGCTTGGAAGAGGCCATCGCCGTGCTGGATCCGGTATTGACGCAGTGCGCCGAACTCGGCCTGCCGCGGTTGGCCGCCGATGCCGGAGCCGCCATCGAGCCCGCCATCGTCGCGCTCATCGGTACCGATCCGGCGCTGCGGCAGACGCCGCTGTCATTTCTGACGCAATTACTGCCCGCGGGTACCCGTCGGCGATAGTCCTCGAGATATTTGTGGCGTGGGTCACACTCGTCTATTCGCGCCCAATCGCTGAGTCTATATTAAGTGCACTGAATTGGTTGCCATTTCATCTGCCCCGTGCGGGAAGCGGCACGCCGATAGCTGCACGACGAGGAAACGACAATGGCCCGATACGACACATCGACGGTGTTCGAGCGCCAGCCCGACTGGCAGCCGATATCGCTGCGGCGGTCCCGCCCGCGCTGCGACGATTGCCGTATCCGAGTGCGTTTTCGTGGGCACCCCACGCTGCAGTATCGCGCGGCCCGGGAGGCCGCCGAGTGTTTCGCGGCGGCCGTGCGGGGATTGGGCGTCGATGTCGACATCGATACGAAGCTTTCCGAGGGGCTGCTTCCGCTGCCCTGTGCGCGGCTGTGGACGTCGTAGCCGGATCTCGACAATGAGGAGTCTCTTTTCGCATGACAATGATCGATGCCGCGATCCTGGCGCTCCGGCTGGTGGTCGGCCTGACCATGGCCGCGCACGGCTGTAACCACCTGTTCGGCCCGGGTGGCGTGGCCGGTACGGCGGGCTGGTTCGCCTCGATGGGGCTGCGGCCGCCCCGGGTCCATGCGACATTGAGCGGTGCGGGGGAGTTGGCAGCCGGAATCGCCTTCGCGGCCGGACTGCTCACCGCGCCCGCGGCAGCGTTCATCGTCGGCAGCATGGCGGTGGCCGCGATCATCGCGCATCGGAAGAACGGCTTCTTCGTATTCAAGGACGGCTACGAATATGTGCTGATGCTGGCCGTGGTGGCCGCCTGTATCGCGGCCATCGGGCCGGGCAAGGCGTCATTGGATCGTGCGCTCGGCATCGACGCGACCCTCGACGGTGGTCTCGGACTGGCCATCGCGGTAATCGGTGGAGTCGGCGGCGCGGCGGTTTTGCTTGCCGTGAGTTGGCGGCCGAAAGCGCAGGCAGAATAAGGGAATTCGGCGGCCCCGCACCGATGGTGGTGTGGGGCCGTTCGTCATCTCAGAACCACGCGCCCCGCTCACCCATGGCGACAAGTTCACCGAGCGCTTCACTGGGCAAGGCGATCCGTGGTGTGGCCGGTACGTGACGTGGCCGTTCCGGCTGCGGCGCGACGCCGAACAGCTTCTCCGATATCGCGTGCGCGGTATTGGCGACCAGCGGCGCCAGTCGTTCGAGCGCGGCCTGTGCGTCGCAGACGATGGATATCGCGCCGATCGGCCCGTCGGGCCCGCGCACCGCCGCACCGACGCAGGCGATATGCGAATAACATTCGCCGCGCTCGAAGGCCAGGCCGTTGCGCGCCCGGATCCGGCTCAATTCCTGGTGCAGGATCCCGATATCGCTGATGCTTCGGGTGGTTCGCTTCTGGATCGCGCCCTTGAACTGTTTGTCGACCCGCTCGGGTGACAACCATGCGAGCATGCTTTTGCCGATGGCCGTGCAGTGGGCGGGGGCGCGGCCACCGACTCGCGACGGAATTTCCACCGCGGCCCGGCCACCGAATTTATCCAGGTAGTAGACCTCGGTGCCGTCCAATACGGCCAGGTGCACGACCATCTCGGTGCGCACCGCCAGCGCGTGCAGCAGCGGGAATGCCGCGGCGCGCAATGCGTTGTGGCCGTCTTCTCGGCCCCCGAGACCCAATGCCAGGGATCCGAGGCCGTACTCCCGGCCGTCGCGCTCCAGCCAGCGCAGCTGAACGAGATGTTTCAGAATGCGGTGGGTCGAGGACCGGGGTATGTTGGTCCGGCCGCTGACCTCCTCGAGCGTGAGGCGCGTCTGCGCGCCCCCGAACGATTCCATGATCAACGTCATGCGTTCTACCAGCGAGGGGGATAACGCAGACTGCTCTGCGGCGTCGGCAGCTTCACTGATCCTCAACATCGAGGTCATTTCAGCGCCTCCTTACTTCGGAGACTCGAACTTCAGCGGCCAGTCTAACCACGCGAAGGCACCGTTTCGGCGGAAATCGCTCAAATTTATACAGATCGGTACAGAGAATTTTGCCGAAAAAGAGGGTACTGATCTGTATCCCGACTGTTCCTCGCCGCCGGGCGCTCCTGGGATCGGCCGGGAGTTGTTCGCTCCCGGCCGAGGCTCAGGTTACTGAATATTGCTCGTGCTCAAGCAATCTCGGTCATCGGGCCGCCTGTCACTCGGCGGCGCCTGCGAGGTCGAGCGCCGCGAGATACGAGAAGACCAGGGAGGAGCCGACCGGTGTCCCCGCGCCCGGGTACACCCGGCCGGACATGGCGGCCATCGTGTTACCACTGGCGTACAGGCCCGCGATCGGCTCGCCGTCCTCGCGCAGTACGCGGGCGTTCTCGTCGGTCTTCAGGCCGCCCTTGGTGCCGATGTCGGCAAGCGCGACTGTGGCGGTGTAGTAGGGCGGAGTGTCGATCGGCGCCACCAGGGGGTTCGGGTAGCCGTTGTCGAGTGGATTCACGTAGTTCATCACGGGTCCGGCGGGGAATCCGACGATGTACTGGGCCATCTGGTCCCAGACGGTCTCGCCCCGGTGGAACTTCTCGTCGACCCCCTTGTCGGCATAGGAGTTGAACTCCTCGATCGACTTGCGGAGGTTCTCGGCGGGCACGGCGATGAGGTCGGCCAGCTCCTCGATGGTGTCGGCCTTGCGCAGCGCACCCGATTCGAACCACTCGGGGCGGGGCGGTACGGCCGGGTCGCCGCCGAAGCTGTCCCGGTCGATGTGGCGCTGATCGAAGATCCAGTGGCACGGAATGTGCGCGACGCCGGTCTCCTTGTGCTGCCGCAGCATCTCGCGCCCGGCCCGGTCGTAGGGCAGCAGTTCATTCATGAAACGCTCGCCCACGCTGTTGACCCAGATGCCGCTGCGCGTACCGGTGTGGAAGACCGGCCGTCCGCCGGGCTGGACAACACCGGGTACGTACCAGGCTTGATCCAGCAACTCGGTAGCTGCTCCGATCGCGACGGCCGCCTGCAGCGCGTCGCCAGTGTTTCCGGGAGCGCCGTCGGACCAGTCACCGTGATACGGGGCGACCTTGTGCTTCTCGCGCAGCTCGCGATTGCGCTCGAATCCGCCCGCGGCGAGGATGACGCCGCGGGTAGCGCGAATCCGGACCCGCTCGCCCTTGCTGACCGCCTCCACGCCGACCACCCGGTCGCCCTCGACGATCAGGCTCTCGAGCGCGGTCTCGAGCTTGTAGGAGCCGTTCCCGGTCTCGAGGAACGCCTTCAGCGCTCGCGCGATGAGGGCGCGGCCGCCGGTGAGCAGGGGTCCGGCTTCCGCGCCCGAGAGCTCGTTGGGCAGCAGGTCGCGGATCAGCGGGGCGAGATCACCGAGCTCGGCGGCCTCGAGCTCGGCCGGGAAGATGGTGTTGCCCGCGGCCGTCGCACCCGGCTTCTCCGCGAAGTAGTCGGGCACCGGCTGGTAGGTGAAGGACCCGAACCACGGGTTCTGCTCGATTTCGTCGATCAGCTGCGGCCCGGTGCGCAGGTAGGCGTCCTGCATGACTTCGCGGGATGGATCGTCGACGATCTCCCGGAGGTAGCCGCGCACGGTTTCGACATCATTCTCGACGCCCGCGCGCCGCAGCGGGGCACTGCCCGGAAACCACAGTCCCGCACCGGAATAGGCGGTTGTGCCGCCGAAGCGATCGGTCTTCTCGATGACGAGTGTGCGCAGGCCACGAGACGCGGCGGCATAAGCGCCGACCAGCCCTCCTCCGGACCCGACGACCACGACGTCGTAGGTTTCCTCGTCAGCGGGCATATCCATCTCCTTGCTTCCAGACCGCGAATCTCCTGCCATCGCCCGCCCAGTGACCTGGGTCACCCGGGGCATGGACCTCCCGAGTGTGGGGGCTGCGGCTATCGGGCCGGGATCTGTTCCCGCTGTGCGGAAGCAGTGCCTCCTCCGGCCACCGCGAACGCATGGCTTCCGGTGGGCGGAAATTCTCCTGGTGGCGCACGCCACACGAATTAGCGTTCCTGGCCGTCAATCGATTTCAAGGAGAGCTCGCATGACTCTTTCCCACGACTACGATCCCGGCCCTCGGATCGCCCACGCGGGTGGCATCAATCTCGGCACGACGGACCTGGAGCGTTCGCTGGGGTTCTTCCGCGACCTGCTCGGCATGGAGGTCGTCGCGCAGACCGACGACGGCGTGGCCTACCTGCGCGGCTACCAGGAGCTCACCCACCACTCGCTCGTGCTGACCCAGCAGGACGAGGCCACGGTGAACACCTACAGCTTCCGGGTCCAGCGCCCGCAGGATGTCGAGCTGTTCTACGAGCAGCTCCAGCGGCAGGAGATCGAGACGATAGAGCTGCCCGCCGGGCACGAGGTGGGCCGCGGCACCGCCATCCGGTTCCTGGTGCCGGGCAGTGAGCACCCGTTCGAGCTCTACTACGACATCGAAAAGCCGCTCGCGCCAGCGGAATTGCGCTCGAAGCTGCCGAGTAACAGCTCGCGCCGCCGCGGTTTCGGCGTGCGCCGCCTCGACCATCTGAACGTGCAGACCAGCGCGAGCACGGTGAACCAATCCGAGCAGTGGCTGCAGGACGCGCTGGGCTTCAAGCGCCGTGAGTTCGCGATGATCCCGCAGTTCCCGGAGACCATCATGGCGTCCTGGCTGTCGGTGACACCGCAGGTGCACGACATCGCGATCGGCGTGAACGGTGAGGACGCGAAGGCACGCTTCCACCACATCGCCTTCAATATCGAGAACTACCACGACATTCTGCGGGCCGCGGACGAGATCCGTGACCTCGAGATCGACTACGGGCACGGTCCGGGCAAGCACGGCATCGGCCAGGCGATGTACCTCTACATTCACGATCCCGGCTCCGGTCACCGCGTCGAGCTCTACTCCGGCGGGTACCTGATCATGGATCCGGACTGGCAGGCGCTCGAGTGGAAGGTGCCCGAGCTGCAGTACGGCCAGACCTGGTACGGCGACGTCCTCGACGTCGGCCCGGGCGCCGGATTCCTCAGCACCTCGCCGTCCGCGGGTCTGAAATGACGCAGCGGACCGCTGATGTCGACGGGCTCACCTTCAACTACCACGAGGTGGGTGCGGGTGAGCCGCTGATTCTGTTGCACGGTTCGGGTCCCGGTGTCAGCGCCTGGTCGAACTTTCAGCACAATCTGCCGGTCCTCGGTGAGCAGTTCCGGGTGATCGCACCCGATCTGCCGGGCTTCGGCGGTAGCGCGCTGCCTGAACTCGACGAGATCTACCCGGTGGTCGCCGCGAAGTGGATCGCGCGGCTGATGGATCACCTCGGCATCGATTCCGCGGTGTTCATCGGCAACTCCATGGGCGGAGCGGTGGTGGCGGAACTGGCCGCCCTGCATCCCGAACGGGTGCGCCGGATGGCGATCATGGGCTCGGGCGGACTTTCGGTCGGTATCTTCCAGGCCGACCCCAGCGAGGGCTTTCAGCGATTGTTCGAATTCCTCGGGGATCCCACCCGCGATCGGATGATCGCCTGGATCAAGGCGATGGTGTTCAACCCCGCGCTGATCACCGACGAGCTCGTCGACGAACGCATGCGCAATGCCACCGCCGAGGGCGTGATCGACCGGATGAAGGCGATCTTCGGTTCGATGTTCGATCC
>NZ_BDBY01000070.1 GCF_001613225.1 Nocardia pseudovaccinii NBRC 100343 | reverse complement strand
GGCGATCGAATTCCTCACCCGCAAACCGACCGTCTCATAGTCCGCCCGACGCCAACGCACCATGGGTCTTTCCAGTGAGCGGAAAGTCCGTGGTGACCGCATGGACCAAGGAATCACAATGAGCGAATCCCCTCGCCAGATCGGCACTTTCGGTGGCCGTCGCGGCGGCACCTGTAGTTTCCCAGTAAGTAGGAGGTGTGCGTCGTGGCACACGAAGTAGTCCAACGTGTCGAGGAGCTGGGGCCGGAACTGGCCGCACTCGCCGAGGAGAACGAGAAGCTCGGCAAGCTGAGCGATAAGACCGCCGAACTGCTGCGTTCGGCGGGGGTGATGCGGCTGCTGCAGCCCAAGGAGTTCGGTGGCTATCAAGCGCACCCGCGCGATTTCGCCGAAGCGGTGATGGCGGTCGCGCAGCACGACCCCGCCGCGGGCTGGGTGTGCGGTGTCGTCGGCGTTCATCCGTGGGAGATGGCCCAGATGGATCCTCGTCTGCCGCAAGAGGTTTGGGGCGACAACCAGGACACCTGGATCGCCTCCCCCTATATGCCGATGGGCGTCGCCGATCCGGTCGAGGGTGGCTACCGGCTCACCGGCCGCTGGCCGTTCTCCTCGGGCACCGACCACTGCGACTGGGTCTTCCTCGGCGCCCTGCTCGGTGACGGCACCGGTAAGCCGGCCGGGCCGCCGACCGTGCTGCATGTGGTCGTCCCGCGTGCGGACTACAAGATCATCGACGATTCCTGGGACGTGGTCGGCCTGTCGGGTACCGGCAGTAAGGACGTGGTGATCGAGGGGGCGTTCCTGCCCGACTACCGCGTCATCGTCCAGGACGAGATCATGCAGGGGGCGGCGGCCGAAAAGCGCGGCCTCACCGATGCGGTGTACAAGCTGCCCTTCACGACCATGTTCCCGCTCGGGTTGACCTCCGCGGTAATTGGAATCTGCGAGGGCGGACTGCGTGTGCACCTGGACCAGCAGCGCGAGCGCGTCGCGGTGACCGGTGTCCAGGTGCGCGACGATCCGTACACGCTCTACGCCGCGGGTGAGGCGGCTTCGGAGATCGAGGCTTCGCGGATTCAGCTGATCAACGGCGTCAGTCGGCTGTATGACCAGCTGGAGTCCGGGCAGCCGATCACGCTGGAGGACCGGTTGGATATCCGGCGCAATCAGGTCCGCTGTGCCTGGCGGGCGGTTTCGGCATTGGACGAGATCTTCGCCCGCTCCGGTGGAAACGCCGGTCGGCGGAGTAACCCGATCCAGCGGTACTGGCGTGACGCGCATATGGCACTGCAGCACATGGTCCACGTTCCCGGTACGGCCTATCACGCGAACGCACTGGTCAAGATGGGGCTCGAGCTGCCGCCGTCGATGGTCGTGATGGTCTGACACGAGCGGATAGGGAGGATGGATATGACCGAGATCCGATCAACGCAGGAGACGGTGGTGGCGATCAATACGCGCCACTTCCGGAATGTGCTCGGCCATTTCCCCACGAGCGTGGTCGCGATCACCACCCTCGACGATGATCAGCGCCCGCACGGATTCATCGTGGGGACGTTCACCTCCGTCTCGCTCGACCCGCCCCTGGTGTCGTTCCTGGTGGACACGTCGTCGACAACCTTGCAACGCATCCGCGAGACCGGGCGGTTCTGCGCAAATGCGTTGGCGGGCAACCAGGAACACGTGTCGCGGCGGATGGCGTCCAGGGGTGGCGACCGGTTCGAGGGCGTGACGTGGCAGTCGTCGGCATTGGGCAATCCGGTACTGGATGGTGTTGTCGCGTGGGTGGACTGCGCGGTTGCCCAGATCGTCGAGATCGGTGACCACGTTCTGGTCGTCGGGCAGGTGCACGAACTGCGGGTGGAGTCGGTGCGCACTCCGCTGCTGTTCTTCCGCGGTGGGTACGGCGACTACCTCGCCAGCGCGTCGCTGGTCATGGACCAGCTCGTCGGGTGGTAGTCACCTGAACCCGGTGTAGCAGTGCGTAATTCGACGACCCCAATGGCAGGGCAGGCCATTGGGGTCGTCGTCTGTTCAGACCAGCATGTCGTCGACGTACAACCCGAACGAGCCACGGCCGCACAGCGCCAGCGACGATTCGACATCGTTACCGGCATGGATACTGCCCGTATGCGCATCCCGCCAGGCCCGTTCGATCGGGTTGCCACGGCGTCGTGACATGCCGCCCGCGGCCTGGAAAACCAGATCGATCGCGGTGATCGAGCGCTCGGTGCCGCACACCTGATCCCGGCGGCCGCGCAGCCGCAGCTCCATCGGGATGTCCTCGCGACGGCGCGCCCGTTCGTACAGGTCGTGCAGGTTCCGGTGCATCTGCAGGACGGCCCCGTCGACATCCGATTCGGCACGCGCGACGGCGATCTGCACGGACCGGTCCGTGCTGAGGCCGCCGCCGCCGAAACTCGGTCGGTTGAGATTGCGCATGCGCGTCAGAAATTTCTCCAGGCAACCTTCCGCCAAACCGATCATCGGCGCGGTGACCGAATAGCTGTACATCGTTCCGAACGGCATCCGATACAGCGGGCCGGTATTCAGTTTCTGGCCCGGACCGCGCCGGTGGGTGACGTCGTAGTTGCGCGTCGTCCGGTATTCCGGGACGAAGATGCGATCGATGTGCAGGTCATGGCTGCCGGTGCCGCGCAGTCCCACCGAGTCCCACACCTTGTCGATTCGGTAATCCGCGCGCGGTACCAGTGCGGACACGATATCCACCGGGTCACCGTTGTCGGCGTAGACGGTGCCGCCGAGTACCGCCCATGACGCGTGTGCGCAGCCGGATGCGAAGCGCCAGCGTCCGCTGAGTTCGTAGCCTCCTTCAACCGGCGTCAATCGGCCGACCGGCGCATAGGACGGACAGATCAGCGCATTCGGATGATCGGACCACACCTCGCGTTGTGCACGCTCGTCGAAAAGCGCCACATGCCAGGGGACTACCCCGAGCACCGAGGCCACCCACCCGGTGGAGCCGCAGGTGCCCGCGATCATCCGGACCACGTCGTAGAACTGATTCGGATCGGCCTCCAGGCCCCCGCTCCACTTCGGTTGCAGCAGCCGAAAGACGCCTGCGGCGATCAGGTCGGTCATCGTCTGTTCCGGTATTTCGCCGGTCACGTCGACCTGCGCCGCGCGTTCGGCCAGTTCCGGCAGTAGCCCGCGCACCGCCTCGGCTACATCGTTGTCCATGCCGTAATCCTGCGCCCTGAGCACCGCGTACTCCAGCCGGAACACGACCGGCTCGCACCCGGCTGCCGCTGAACGGGAATACGCGGCTCCGACGATGGGGCGGCTGCGCGGCCGTCCCGCTCTGCGGAAGTTCGCTGACGGTCGAATGTGCGGGTCATCACACTAGGGGAGCTTTCGTCCTCGGGACGGAATTGCTGGCGATGAGTGCAGAGATCGAAGGAGATCCGTTGAAAAAATCAATCTATTTCAGATTACAGCGCTGGTCGGCGTGGAGCGGATTCCTGGTCCTCGTACTGATGCTGGTCGCCTACGGTGTCGGCGACTTGCTGTCGCCGATGAGTCCGACGATGTCCGCGAATGAGGTTCGCGACTTCCTGGTCGAGCATCAGCACGGGATTCTGCTGTGTGTGGCCATCATGGTGCTGACCGTGCCATTCGAATATCCATACGTCGTCGCGACCAGTATGCAGATGAAGCGGGTCGAGGGCGGCTGGGGCTGGCTGTCGATGGTTCAGCTGACCACCGGCGTGGTCGCGCCGACCGGCTTCTTCTACCCCTTGGCGATTCTGGCCGCCGCCGCATATCGGCCGGAAAGCCATTCCGCTGATGTCCTTTCCGCGATGACCGACATCTTCTGGCTGATGTATGTGGGCAACGCCTGTATTTTCGTACTGCAGGTCTGGTCGATCGGGTTCGCTTCCTACTTCGATCAGCGCGACAAGCCGATTTTCCCGCGGTGGTATGCGCACCTGAGCATGCTCCTGGGTGTCCTGCTCATCTCGGGCGCTTTCGTCTTCCTGAACAAGACCGGCCCGTTCGCGTGGAACGGCATTCTGGCCCAGGGCATTCCGGCGATCGCCTACCTCGTCTGGAAGGTCGCGACGCCGCTGGTGCTGCTGAAGGCGATCAAGGGCGAGGAAGCCGAACTCGCCGCGAAGGAAGTTGTCGAGGCGGAGCCCGCGACCGCATAACTCTGGTGGCGGCTGCCGGTTTCGTGCGGGTTGCACGAAACCGGCAGCGCTTTATGGGTAGGTACCGTTCATCTCGACCGATGGCGAATCGGAGGAATACAGGTGAGTGATCCGCGGCCGACCTTGCACGTACCGGCGCGGGATATCCCGGTGCCGACGTCGGTGAGCGAGCAGGCGCGAACGATACTGGCGCGCGGCATGCTCGGGCCGTCGCCGGAATATCCGGCGCTGAACGACGTCCAGGGCTGGCGGGACATGATCGCATCGACGGACGCCGAAGTGCTCGGAATGCTGGCGATGCGGGGCGGGGCGACTGATGCGCCCGGTCCCTCGGTATCGGAGATCGATACCGTCGGCGCCAAGGTCTATGTGATCACCCCCGAGGGAGTCGCCGACGAAGACCGTCGGGTGTACCTCGATCTCCATGGTGGGTCCTGGATCCTGTGCGGCGGCGCGATCTGCCGCGCGATGGGTATCGGCGCGGCCGCCTCGGTAGGAGCCCGGACCTGGTCTGTCGATTATCGGATGCCGCCCGACCATCCGTTTCCGGCCGCGCTCGACGACTGTCTGGCCACCTACCACGCCCTGCTGAAGGAATATCGCCCGGAGGAGATCATCGTCGGCGGCACCTCGGCCGGAGCGAATCTGGCTGTCGCGCTGATCCTGCGGGCTCGCGACGAAGGTCTCCCGCTGCCCGCCGCGGTGGTATCGGGTACCCCCGCAGTCGATCTCACCGAGTCGGGTGACACGTGGCAGACCAACCAGGGCCTCGATAATGTGCAGATCGGGAGCTTGATGCCCGCCATCCTGCTGTACGCGGCGGGGCACGATCTGCGTGACCCGTATCTGTCGCCGCTGTTCGGGGATTTCACGAAGGGCTTCCCGCCGACCCTGCTGCTGAGCGGCACCCGCGATGTGTTGTTGTCGGACACCGTGCGTCTGCACCGGAAGCTGCGCGCGGCCGGTGTCGGAGCGGATCTGCATGTCTTCGAAGCCGCGGGGCACGGCATGTTCCTCGGGACCGCACCGGAGGACCGGGAAAGGGCCGGGGAAATCCGGCGATTCGTCGACAAGCACTGGGCGGGCACAGGGCGTTGAGACGAGCACAGGGCGTTGAGACGAGCACAGGGCGTTGAGACGAGCACAGGGCGTTGAGACGAGCACAGGGCGTTGAGACGAGCACAGTGAGCTGATCCGAGGCCGAGGCCAGGTATCGCGATTCGCATTGCGATACCCGGCCTCAGTTGTTGTCGCGCAGGAGAATTCGGCGCAACGTTAGACCGAAAGTGCGAAACCGCCTGTCACACGGAGTGTTTCACCGGTGACGAAGGACGCCTTCGACGAGACCAGGTAGAGCAGCGCCTCGACGATGTCGCGCTCCTCGCCCTCGCGCTGCAGAATCTGCTGACCCATGACGCGCTCGGCCTCGTCGCGAGCGAGTTCGGCCCGAATGGTTTCGGTGAAGATCAAACCGGGTGCGATCGCGTTGACACGGATGCCGTCGGGGGCGAATTCGCGGGCGAAGGACATGGTCAGGCCGCGCACGGCGAGTTTGGAGACGCCGTAGACGGTGCGGTTGGCGTAGGCCGCCGACGACGAGATATTGATGATCGATGCGCCCTCGCGCCCGGTCATCGCCTTGTGTGCCGCGAGCGTGCAGTTGACCACGCCCATGACATTGACATCGAACACCCGCCGCACCTTGGCCAGGCCGAGTTCGGTGAACGGTCTGTTGTATGCGGCGTGCAGGCCCGCATTGTTGACCAGGATGTCGATGCCGCCGTGGCGTTCGGTGACCGCGTCGATCATCGCGGCGACGCCGTCCTCGTCGGCGACATCGCAGGCCAGGCCGGTCGCATTGCGGCCATCCGCGATCAGTTCCGCGGCTGCGGATTCGGCGACCTCGCCGTCGATATCGGCGAGCACGACGTGCGCGCCCAGTTCCGATAATGCGGTGCCGAATGCCTTACCGAAGCCGCGGCCACCTCCGGTGATGACCGCGATCTTGCCCTCATGTTCGGACATCGCGTCCCTCCTTCGAAAAGGGCATCGTAATGCGATGCCCGACTTGAACTTTCGCGTTCGAATCCGCGACTATTTCGGGGCGAACCGCTGGCCAGCATCGAGACGCAGGCACTGGCCGTTCAGCATCGGGTTGTCGATGATGGCGAGGGCGAGTTTGGCGTACTCCTCGGGGCGGCCGAGCCGTTTAGGGAAGGCGGCGTCCTTGACCAGCTGCGCCCGCGCCTCGTCCGGGATTTTGGCCGTTATACCGGTTTCGAACAGGCTGGGCGCGATGGCGAGTACCCGAATGCCGAGGGAGCCGAGATCACGGGCCATGGTCAGGCACATGCCCGCGATGGCGGCTTTGGCGGCGGTGTAGGCGACCTGACCGATCTGACCTTCGAAGGCCGCGATCGAGGAGGTGTTGATGATGACGCCGCGTTCGCCGGTGTCCTCCGGATCCTCCGGTTCGTTGCGGCTCATATGGGCCGCGGCGAGCCTGCTGATATTGAAGGTCGCGACGGCGTTGAGGTCGAGCACCTGACGGAAGGTCTCGAGATCGTGCGGACCGTCCTTGCCGAGCGTGCGCTTGGCCTTGCCGCCGCCCGCCGTGGTGATCGAGACATGGAGTCCGCCAAGGGAATCCACGGCGGCGGCGAGTGCCTGCTCGGTCGCCGCGAAGTCGGTGATGTCGACGGGGTAAAAGCTGGCGCCGAGTGCGGCGGCGACCTCGGCGCCCGCCGTACCTGGACGGTCCAGTACGGCGACATCGGCGCCACGCGCCGCCAGCAGTTCGGCACTGGCCCGGCCCATACCGGAGGCGCCGCCGAATACGACGACCTTCTTACCCTTGATTTCCATGGAATTCCTTCTCGTTCAGACGGATGCGGGGGACTGTTGCAGCAGGGTGCACAGCCGGTCCCGATGGACGGTGACGCCGCCGTAGAGGACGGCGTCGGTCTCGGCTCGGCGCAGGTAGAGATGCAGGTCGTGCTCCCAGGTGAAGCCGATGCCACCGTGTAATTGCAGGGCACGGGCCGTGACTTCCCCAGCGGCGGAAGAGGTATAGGAGGCCGCGACGCAGGCCGCGCGCGTGGCGTCATCGGCATCGGCGGCCATCGCCGCGTAGTAGGTGGCCGCGCGGGCGCCGTGCACGAACATCGCCATATCGGCGCACGCGTGCTTGACGGCCTGGAAGGTGCCGATCGGCCGCCCGAATTGCACGCGGGCCTCGGTGTATTCGACGGTGAGTTCGAGCATGCGCGCCATGACCCCGACGGCATCGGCACATCGCAGTACGGAGGCGTAGTCGAGCAGCCGTTGCACCTCGGCGGGCCCGACCTCGAGGCGGCGCTGGGCCGGGACGCGCACCCGCTCGAGCCGGACCTCGTAGAATGCGCGCGTCAGATCCAGGACCTGCTGACGCCGCACGGTGACCCCGGCGCTGTCCCGGTCGACGAGAAATGATGTCGGAACGCCTTCGTGCCGCGCGGTGACCAGCAGCCAGCGGGCGCCGCCCGCATCCTGCACCGCGGTCTTGACCCCATCGAGAATGAACTCGTCCCCGTCGCTGCGGGCTTCGGCATGCACCCCGTCCAGGGTCCACGGAGCCCGCGGTTCCGCGAAAGCCCAAGTGGCCCAACCGGATCCATCGGCAAGCGCGGGCAGCGCCTCGGCCCGCAGTGCGGGTGCACCCGCCGCGGCGATCGCGGCACCGACGACGGCGGTCGAGATGAACGGACCGCGTGCGAGCCCGCGCCCGATCTCCTCGGCAACCAGTGTCAGCTCGACCAGCCCCTGGCCCGCACCGCCGTACTCCTCGGGTAGCGCCAGGCCGGGCCAACCGAGCTCGGCGGTGAGCCGCCACAGCCGCGGGTCGACGTCTTCGTCGCGCTCCATCCAGGTCCGTAACGCCGCGATCGGCGCCCGGTCCGACAGTAGGTCGCGCGAGGCGGCGCATAACATCGTCTGCTCGTCGCTGAGCTCGAAGTTCATCAGTCACCACCCGATGCCGAAGACATAAACGTCATTGCGAAGGTATCCTTTTTTACATCTCGAGTCGAGATTCACCACGCTTTTCGCCGCGCATCTTTCAGGCGGCGCGGTAATAGAGTACAACGAATTATATGACTGACGCCGTTTTGCTCTCCGCCTGCCGTACCGCCATCGGCACCGCCCGCAAGGGCACCCTGCGCGACACCAGCGCCTTCGATCTCGCCACCGTCGTTGTCCGGGAGGCGGCGCAACGCAGCGGCGTGCCGCCGGAGCTGATCGATGACGTCGTGCTCGGCGAATCGGTGGCCGGTGGCGGCGATATCGCCAGGTATGCCGCGATCGAGGCCGGGCTGACACATGTTCCCGGCTTGGCGCACAACCGGCACTGTGCCTCCGGATTGGCGAGTATCGCGACCGCCGCCGGGAGCGTGCTGGCCGGGATGGATCGTGCGGTGATCGCCGGTGGGACCCAGTCGTTCTCGACCGCTCCCGTTTCGCGGCGGCGGATTCCCGGTACCGACGACTGGCAAGACCCGTGGAGTTCGCCGTCGCATGTGTCGACGCCGGAGGCGCCGAGCAACGATATGGCGATGCTCGTCGGTTGGAATACGGCGCGGCTGGCCGGGGTGTCCAGGGAGGAGATGGACGCCTGGGCCCTCGGTTCGCACGAGCGGGCCATCGCGGCGATCGACGCCGGACGGTTCCTCGACGAGATCGTCCCGGTCAAGGTCACCGATCGGGACGGCGGGGTCTCGGTTTTCGACGTCGACGAACATCCGCGCCGCGGCTCCACAATGGCGAAACTCGCGGCGCTGAAGCCGCTGCATCCGGAGATCGAGGGCTTCTCGATCACCGCCGGTAACTCCAGCGGATTGAACGACGGTGCGGCCGCGGTGGTCGTCGCCAGTTCCGAACTGGCGGCCGAACACGGGCTCGCACCGCTGGCCACCGTGCGGTCGTGGGCGAGCGTCGGCGTCGATCCGGTGCGCACCGGCCTCGCGCCGATCGAGGCGATCCGAAAGGCGTTGGACCGCGCCGGAATCGGCATCGGCGATGTGGATCTGTTCGAGATCAACGAGGCCTTCGCATCGGTGACCGTGGCCGCCGTGCGTGGGTTGGGCCTGGATCCCGAGCGGGTCAATCCGTTCGGCAGCGGTTGCAGCCTCGGCCATCCGATCGCGACCACCGGCACCAGGATGGTGGTGACCCTGGCTCATGAGTTGCGCCGTCGCGGCGGCGGTACCGCGGTCGCGGCCATGTGCGCGGGCGGCGGCATGGGGTCGGCACTGGTCATCACGGTCTGAGCGGCCGTGATCGAGAGGCCGAACGAAGGACTGGGCGCTGCGGGGTCGGGAGCTGATCGGCTGAATGCCGCGGGGTTGGGCGTCGACGGGCCGGATGCCGGTGGGTTGGGCGTCGGTGGGTTGGATGCAGACACGCTGGATGCCGGTGGGTTGGATCGGCTGGACGGCTGTGGGGTGGATGCCGGTGGGCTGGATGCCGGTCGGCTGGACGGCTGTGGGGTGGATGCCGGTGGGCTGGACGGCTGTGGGATGGATGCCGGTGGGCTGGACGGCTGTGGGATGGATGCCGGTCGGCTCGACGCTCGTGGGCTGAACGCCGAGGAGTTGAGTACCGAGGGCCTGGACTGCCGCTGGGTGGACGGTGTGCTGTGGCTGACCTTGGACCGGCCGCAGGTGCGTAACGCCATGACGATCGCGATGCGCCGAGCATTGATCGCGGCGATGCGCGCCGCCGATGCCGATGTGGCGACCCGGTTGGTCGTGCTCACGGGTACCGATCCGGCATTCTCGGCGGGTATCGACCTGAAGGAGGCGCTGGGCAACGGTGCCGGATCGCCGCGCGGGGCGCGCACCGATCCGGCGGCGGTGGTGCGGGCGGCCCGCACGCCGGTACTCGGGGTGATCAACGGGTTGTGCTACACGGGCGCTTTGGAATTGGCGCTTTCGTGTTCATTCCTCATCGCTTCGGAACATGCGAGTTTCGCCGACACGCACGCCGCGATCGGATTGCCGCCGGGATGGGGGATGAGCGCACTGTTGCCCCGTGCGGTGGGTGTGCGGCTGGCGCGTCAGATGATGCTGACGGGGGAGCGGATCGATGCGGCACGGGCGCTGGCGGTGGGGCTGGTGAACGAGGTCGTCCCACACGATCGGCTGCTCGACCGAGCCTGGGAGCTCGCGGATCTGATCCGCCTCGCCCACTCGGATGCCGTCGCGGGGACACTCGAACTGCTTGCCGACGGTGAAGGTACCAGCCTGGCCCATGCCCTCGCCTTGGAGGCGCGGGCGAAGTTGCGCTGGCGTTCGGATGTGATGGACGTGGCGCGCCGGTTCGCGGCTCGGACCAACCGAAAGTAACTGTGCGACAACCGACCCTGTGAAGATTCGCGCCCAAGGCCCGTGCATCACTCGGGGTGGTACTCCTCGGACGAACAACAGCCGGTTGTCGAAACCCTCCCACTGTGAGCGAGCGCGGCTCACCTAGGCCGATTCGCGGTGATTACCCCGAATACGGTCGATCGAGTCGATAAGACCGGCTCGAGAGAAGCCCCGTACCTCGCCTGGCGGCGAGGTACGGGGCTTCGAGTACGCCAATCGCACTGATCGGCGTCATCGATCAGGCGAGCACTCTGGTTGTGGCGGCCAGAGTGCTCGCTCTGACGATGCGGGCGTTCCTGTCTATCTGCTGACAGGCCTTCGGATTTCGGTCACTTCGCCGGTGCGGGCATCGGCGAGTTGATCGTGGTGAAGTACTGGACGGCCGCCATGATCGCGATCGGCGCGGTCACCAGAATCTGTCCGGCCAGGGTGCCCAGTGCACCGATGGCCACGATTCCGCCGAGACAGCCGATGGCCGCGGCGGGAATGAACGCACCGAACAATCCGACGATGGTCGCCGAGGCGACGGTGGCACCGGCAATGCCGCCCAGGACACAGCCGACTGCCCCGCCGCTGATGCCGCCGACCAATGAGCCGATGGTCGCACCCATCGTGATGGTGCCCAACATTCGGCCGAACGCGGCCTGTTCCCGGTCGTAGGGGGTCTTCCAGGGGGCCTGGTCCTCGTAGGGCAGGGCGACCGGCTTGTACACCGCGTGTTCACGATCGAACTGCGGGGTCAGTGTGGCGGTGCGATCGGTGATCTCCGCGGCGATCGGGAAGACGAAATCGTCTACCCGGAAAGCCAATTCGGCACCGGCGAGGGTGACCCCATTGGCTGCCTTGATCTTGAACACCCCGTCTTCCACGGCCATCGAACCGGCATCGGTGCTGATGATCGTGGATTTGTCGGTGACGTTCGTCGTGTAATGGACGCCGTCGTCGGCCTGTGGTGCGGCGACACCGGCCTGTGCGGTGACGGCCAGCGCGGTTGCCAGTAACACACCGGTGGCTGCGATTTTCCTCATCCTGTGTTCTCTTTCTTTCGGATCCCTCGGACTTCGATGTGGAGGGACGTCTACTTCGGCACGACCTTCAGATCCGGAATCTGCTCGCCGCAGGCCGGAGCGCCATTCGTGTCCGGCACGAACTTGTCGCCGCGCAGGATGGAGATGAAGGTGCAGTTGCCCGGGGAGCCGACCGAGTAGGAGCCGCGGTTCTCGAAATCGGCGGGCTTCGGGAACAACCCACCGGCGGTCCAGGTCTTGTCGGTACGCAGCGCGGACATCAACTGTTCCTGGCTGGCGTTGCAACCGGCCTTCTCGAGCCCCTCGATCAGCAGGTCGGCGCTGACCCAGCCCACCGCCATCGAGAAGGACGGGATACCGGTCTCCGAGCCCGCGTATTGCTTCAGCGCCGCCGAAAACGCCCGGGTCGCTTCGGTATTCATTTCCGTCGGTGCGAAGGAAGTCATGAAGCCGACGCCCTGGCCCGCCGCGATCGCGGGCGGCGACTTCAGCAGATCCGCCCCGTAGCCGGTGGCCAGCAGTACGGACTTCATCTCGACCCCGGCCTGCCGCAGTCCGGTCATGAGCGCGAACCCGGTATCCGGAATGACCGGCGCGTACAGCACATCGGCGCCGGATTCCTTGATGCCGAGGACGTAGGGACCGACATCGGTGGTCCCGAACGGAATGCGGATGTTGACATAGCCGCGCGTCAGCCCGGCGTGTTCGGCCGACAGTGCGGCGCCTTCCGCCGACTTCGTGGCACTCGGGGTGTTGTAGGAGAGCACGGCGGCCTTGGTTCCGCCGATCTTCTTCCAGTAGTCACCCAGGGTCGTCGCGGTCTTGTTGTAGTCGGTACCACCCGTCGCGGCGAATAGGTTGTCGTACTTCGGGTTGAACCATTGCTCGCCGCCGTCGAAGCCTGCGCCGAGGAACGGCGTCTTGCTCGCCTGGGTGCCCGCGTACTGCCCCGCGCCGTAGAAGTACGTGCTCACCGGCAGTACCGCGTAGACGTGATCCTGCTGCACCAACTTCTGTGCCGCGGTCAACGCGCCCTGCGGCGTGGACTGGTCATCACCCATGACGACGTCGAAGCCGCGCGCCGCGCACTTGCCGTTCGCCGCCTGGTATGCGGCGAAGCGGGCTTTCACTCCCGGTTCGGTACCTGCGTAGTTGGCGGTCGCGGCGCCGCTGAGCGAGGTCAGCACGCCCACCTTGATCGGCCCACTGGTATCGGCCGGGCCGCCGCTGCCGCACGCGGGAACCAAAAACATTGCGGCGCATACCCATGCTGCGATCGCACCGACTCTGCGCATCTGCACTCCTCTAGCTATCGCCGGTCCGGCTTCGATGCCCGGACGGCTATGAGGGCTACAGTTGAGCATATTCAGTACCCTTTGTATCCGGTTTTCAAGAAGAATCCGGACAAAATCCTTGACGCTGACCCGCTATTAGCGCACTCTTACCCATACCTTCAGAGCGTCGAACTGGTTAGGGGCCTCACCGTTGCTCTCCTACGTTCTCGCCGGGCTAGCCCTCGGCGCGATTTACGCAATCGCCGCGGCATCGCTGGTCGTGACCTACGTTTCCTCGGGCGTTTTCAACTTCGCCTTCGGTGCCATGGCCTTCGCCGTCGCCCGCTTCTACTACTTCCTGCACGTCGAACACGGGTGGTCGATATCGCTCGCGGCCGTGGTCGCGATCGGGCTGTTCGGCCCGGCTCTCGGCATCGCGCTCTACGCGTTGCTTTTCCGCTACCTGCGGCTGCGCTCACCGCTGGTCAAGATCGTCGCGACGATCGGCCTGTCGGTCGCATTGCCACCGCTGGTCAACCTGGTGCTGGGACACCTGGTGAACACCACGGCGCCCGGCCTGGCTCCCCAACCGCTGCGGATATTCCACGTATTCGGGGCGGTCGTCGATATGAACCAGGTGATCACCTATACGGGCCTGGCGGTGGTTCTGCTCGTCGGCACCGGGCTGCTCCGGTATACCGATATCGGCCTGCGGGTTCGGGCCCTGGTCGACTCCGAAGCTCTGACCGCGATGTCCGGAGTCAGCCCGACCCGGGTATCGCTCGGCGTATGGGCATTCAGTGCACTGTTAGCCGGACTTGCCGGTGTGCTCGTCGCGCCGACCGCGGGACTCACGGTCGAGGGCATGACCTCATTGATGTCGGCCGCCTTCGCGGCGGTGGTCGCGGCGCGGCTGCGCAGTCTGCCGATGGCCGTCTCGGTCGCGCTCGCCATGGGTGTGGTCACCAATGTCATCCAGCGCTACCTCGACCCGCAGAGCCCGTTCTCGGCGCAGATCGTGCCGAGCATCCCGTTCATGTTCATGCTGGTCTTCCTGCTGTACTACGCGGTGCGTGGACAGGCGGGCGACACCACGGCGGGCGGCGCGCTCGATCGCGCGATCCGCACGGCCAATGCCGGAGCGCCCGGTAGTTCGGGCGGGTCACGCACCGGGCGGACCCGGCCGACGGCCGGGCTCGTCGCGGCCGTGGTCACGTTGGTCATCGTCGCGGTACTGCCCCTGGTTCTCGAGGACTTCTGGGCCGGTCTGGTCGGTGCGGGTATCGCGCTCGCGATCGCGCTGCTGTCGTTCACACTGGTGACCGGTGAGGGCGGCATGATCTGGCTGTGTCAGATCACTTTCGCGGGGTTGGGTGCCATCTTCGCGGCCGATCTGACCACCAATTCCGGGTGGTCGCCGCTGGTGGCGGTCCTGGTCAGTGCGCTGTGCATCGTGCCGATCGGGGTGATCCTCGGCTTGCTCACGATCCGCCTCGGCAACCTGTACGTCGCCCTGGTCACGCTGACCTTCGGCCTGCTCGCCCAGAACCTGATCTTCATGCGGGACCGGTTCTACAACTCCGGCCAGGGCATCTACATGCCGCGCCCCGAATGGGCCGCGGACAACGCGACATTCGCTCTGCTCGCCCTGGTGGTGTTCGTCGGGCTCGGTCTGCTCGTGGTCAATCTACGGCGTTCGACCGCGGGACTCGCGGTGACCGCGGTCCGGTGGAGCGAACCCGGTTCGCGCACGCTGGGCCTGAGCATTCTTCCGATCAAGGTGCTGGTATCGGCCCTCGCGACGTTCGTCGCGGCGATCGGCGGTGGATTCCTCGCGCTGACTTACCAGTCGGCACTGCCCGATTCGTTCAATGCGTTCACCGGTCTGGTCTGGCTGGCCGTCCTGGTCACCCTGGGCTCGCGGTCGATCATGGGCGCGCTGGTCGCGGGGGTGGCCTTCGCCGTGCTGCCCAGCGTGTTCCAGACCTACCTGCCGACGAGCTGGGCCGAGATCCCGGTCATCATGTTCGGTTTCGGCGCGATCATGCTCGCCCGCAATCCGGACGGGATCGTCGCCATGCACGCACGGCAGCTCGACGATGTCATTCGTTGGTGGCAGCGGCGGCGTCCCGCCCATGAAAGCTCCGAAATATCAAAGGCGACAACCGGTTCCGAGACGACACCGGCTGCGGAGCAATCCCGCGAGCGCGTCGAGGAACCACAGCTGACCCCGGGAGACCTGGCATGAGCACCGACCCAACCCCACCGCGGATCGAGGCCAAGGGTGTGACCGTCCGCTTCGGTGGACTCATCGCCCTCAACGACGTCGACCTCCAGGTCCCACCCGCTTCCATCGTCGGTCTCGTCGGCCCCAACGGCGCGGGCAAGAGCACCTTGTTCGCGGTGCTGTCCGGACTGCTGAAACCGAGCTCCGGCGCCGTCCTGATGGACGGTCACGATGTCACCAAGGCGAGTGCGCAGTCGCGGGCCCGGCGCGGTCTCGCCCGCACCTTCCAGCATCCGGAACTGTTCCCTGGGCTCACCGTCCGCGAACACGTGGTGCTCGGCTACCGGCTCCGGCACGCACGCAGCCGGATGTGGACCGACCTCGTGACGGCGGGCGGTTTCCGCCGCGCCCCCGCCGACGAGGACCGACGGGTCGACGAGATCCTCGCCGCACTGCAACTGAGCGGGCACGCCGATCTGCCGGTGGCCGGGCTGCCGCTGGGTACCAGTCGGCTCGTCGAGATCGCCAGGGCACTGGCCGTCGATCCGAATGTGCTGCTGCTCGACGAGCCGTCGTCGGGGCTCGACGCACGCGAAACCGATGAGCTCGCGGGCACATTCAGCCGCGTCGTGGCCGACCACGGCGTATCGCTGCTGCTGGTCGAGCACGATGTCGATCTGGTGCTCGGGCTCAGTGATGTCGTCCATGTGCTCGACTTCGGCGTCAAGATCAGCGAAGGAACCCCGGGCGAGGTCCGCGCGGATCCGGCCGTGCGCGCCGCGTATCTGGGCGCGGGCCCCGACGAGGAAAGGACCTCGGCATGACCACCACATCTGCCTTACTCGCCGTCCGCGACCTGAGCGTCCGCTACGGCGCCGCGCAGGCACTGCAGGGCGTGACCTTCGATGTGCACCCGAACAGCGCGCTCGCCGTGTTGGGGCCGAACGGTTCCGGAAAAAGCACGCTGGCCAGGGCGCTGTCCGGGCTCGTCGCACCGGTGGACGGAACCGTCGAACTCGACGGCCGCGACATCACCGGCGCGCCGCCGGACCGGATCCGGCGCGCGGGCCTGGTGCATCTGCCCGAAGGCCGCGGCGTATTCCCGACCCTGACGGTGCTGGAGAATCTGCGCATGGCCACCGCGGCCGACCGGCGGCGCAGAGCCGCGGCCATCGATCATGCCTTCGAGATCTTTCCCGTGCTGCGGCAACGGCAGCGCCAGGCCGCGGGCACCCTGTCCGGCGGTGAACAGCAGATGCTGTCGCTGGCCAGGGCGCTGATGGTCGAACCGCGGTTGGTGATCGCCGACGAGATGTCGCTCGGTCTGGCACCGAAGATGGTCGATGTGGTCTTCGAGAGCCTGCAGCGGGCCAGGGCGGCCGGTGTCGCGGTGATCATGATCGAGCAGTTCGCCAGTCGCGCACTGGCTTTCGCCGATCACTGTCTCATCCTGCAGCGCGGGCGTATCGCCTGGTCGGGTGCCGCCGACCAGGCCGGTGACGAACTGCTGCGCGGCTATCTCGGTGACGCCACCGCAGCTTGAGGTGTACCTAGAGAAGGGGCCGAGGCGCATAGCCTCGGCCCCTTCTCGGATCACTCCGGCTCGATGATGGAAACCGTCTTGTAGCGCAGGAATTCGTCGATCCCGGCCCGTCCGCCTTCCCGGCCGTAACCACTGATCCCGACGCCGCCGAAGGGCGTATGCGGGAGGTTCTGGCGCGCGCCGTTGACGTAGACGCCGCCCGCGCTCAGTCGCTCGGCGAGTCGGTGCACCCGGGTGAGGTTTGTCGACTGGATATTCGCGCCGAGCCCGTAGGGCGTGCTGTTGGCCAACGCGACGGCCTCGTCATCGGTCGAGAACTTGAAGACCAGCAGCACCGGGCCGAAGATCTCCGTCTGCGCGATCTCGTGGTCGGAATCGGTATCGACGATGATCGTCGGCTCCACGAAGTTCTTGTCCGCGAGGTCGCCGCCTGCCTTGTTGCCGCCCAGCACGATTCGGCCCGCGCCGTCACGCCGGACGCGGTCGAGCATGCCGCACACCCGCTCGACGGCGGCGGCATTGATGAGCGGTCCGACCTTGACCTCCGGATCGAACGGATCGCCCACCTTGTAGGTGGCCGCGATGGCGGTTACCCGTTCGACCAGCTCGTCGTAGATGTCCTCGTGCACGATCAGACGGCTCGGCACGGCACAGCCTTGGCCCGCCAGTACTCCGATGCAGTCGCGCACGGCGCGGTTGGCCACGGCCTCGAGGTCTCCGGCGTCCGGGAACACCAGGCTCGCGGTCTTACCGCCCAACTCCAGCACCGCGGGTTTGAGCTGGTCGGCACACGCGTGCATGATCTGGCGCGCCGCGACGGGCCCGCCGGTGAAACTCACCTTCGCCACCTTCGGATGCCGAACCAGGGCGGCTCCGGCCTCCGGGCCACCGGTGAGGATGGTGCAAACTCCTTGCGGCACACCGGCTTCGCGCAGCAGTTGGGCGAACAGATCAGGGGAGAAGGGAGTGAACTCCGAGGGTTTCACCACGACGCAGTTTCCGGCCGCCAGCGCCGGTACCACCTTCATGCCGAGGGAGATGACCGGTCCGTTCCAGGTGACGATGATGCCCACGACGCCGTACGGCTCTGGCGCGGTGTAGGAGAAGTACTCGCGGGTATCGAGGGTCGAGATCAGTTCGCCGGACAACTTGTCACACCATCCGGCGTAGTAGCGCGCCCAACTGATCGAGTTGTCGATGATCCGCCGCCCGAAGTGCAGTGGCGTACCGCCGTCGAGCGCTTGCAGATCGACGAAATCCTGACGGTGTTCGATCAACAGGTCGGCGAAGCGCGTCAGCACATCGCGCCGCGCCTCGGGCGTCCAGCGCCGCCACGAATCCGCCTGTGCGGCAGCCAATTCGACGGCCGCATCGATTTCGGCCGCACCGGCCAAGGGAATTCGCGCCTGAACTTCGCCGGTATAGGGATTGCGATGTTCGAAAACGCCGCCCGACCCGGCGTCGAGGACCGTATCCCCGTAGCGAAGTTGGACTCGGGGAGCGATCGTGGGCATTCATACCTCCGTGATGGGTGAAATTCAGCGAATGGTGAATCCGGCGTCGAGCGGTAGCTGGACTCCGGTCAGGTAGGCCGCCTCGTCGGACACCAGCCACGCGACGGCATTGGCGATGTCCTCGGCCTGCAGGATGTCGATCGGCAGGGCGTTCTGCATCTGGCTGATCGTGTTCTTGTCACCGCTGGCCGCCTGCGCGTGCAGCGCCGCCATGACCGGGTTCTGCGTCATGCCGGAAACCACCCCCGTCGGGTGGATGGTGTTGACCCGGATCATTTCGGCGGCGTACTGGTTGGCGAGCACCTGCATGAGACCCACCAGGCCGCGCTTGGCGGCGGTATAGGCCTGGGCCCCGGCCTTATCGCTCGCGACCCCTTTGATACCGGCCGAGGAACTCGTGATCACGATGCAGCCCCCGCGCCCACCGGCACGGATTGCCGGAAGCACCACCTCGATGGTGCGCCATACGCCGGTCAGGTTCACATCGATGATGTCGGTCCAGATGCGGTCGCGGTCACCGCCTTCGGATAGGTGCACGATCCCCGCATTCGCGAGCAGCACATCGACGCGCCCGAAACGCTCGAGGCCCAGATCGAGCACCCGCTGCAAATCGGCGGAACTGCGGACATCGCCCGGTTCGGCGACGATCGCGCCGCCGACCTCTTCGACTGCTTTGACGGTGGCCCGCAGGTCATCCGCAGAGGCGTTCGAGTAGTCCATCGACGCGATGTCGTCGCAGATATCGAGACCGATGATGTTCATGCCCTTGGACGCGAGCTTCACCGCGTGCGCGCGTCCCTGCCCGCGGGCGACACCGGTGATGAATGCGACCTTGTTGTCCGATGCCATTGCACCTCCATATTTCTGGCTGTTCATGAGTGCCGCCGATCAGCTCGGCGTACTGCCGGTGTGGGCACGGGCGAGACGCAGGCCTTCCCGCTGCGTCGGCGCCTGGATCGTCCATTCGCCGCAGGAGCACCAGCACCGGTAGTGCTCGCCGTCGGGGACGATCGCCTGGCCATCGCAGGACCCGCCGCTGTTCGCGATGCTGGTCAGGAATTCGAGCGGCTTCTCTTCGAGCGCGCTTTCGTATTCGTCGTCCATTGCTCACTCCTCGGCTTTCCGAAATACCGGCAGGAGCCAGCCGTCGCTGATCGGATGGAAGTCGACGATGAGCTCCATGCCGATCCGCACCTGCTCGGGTTCGATATCGATGACGTTCGTGACCAAGCGGGCGCCGGGGGCATCGGGCAACTCCACAACGGCCGGGACCAGAGTCACGTCCGGCAATCCGGGGAAGCTGTGCACCACGGCGAAGCTGTAAACGATTGCGCGGCCGGATAATTCGGGCCAGTCCACCGTGGTGGACAGGCATTCCGGGCAGAACGGCGTCGGCGGTAGCCGAAATGTCGCGCAGTCGGCGCATTGCGGTGCGACCAGGCGCCGCTGCTTCGCCGCCTGCCAGAACGGCTCGGTCACCGAGTCCGTGGTGATCGCGACGAAGTCCGGCGGAAGCGCTGTGGCCAGGCGCGCGGCGTTCATCGGTCACGCCCCAGGATCAGACCGCTCACCGGCAGGCTGGCGGGTCCACCGGTGCAGAGCGCGAATTCGGCGTCGGCCACCTGGTTGATCGCGGTGCCGCGCAGTTGCTCGACGCCCTCGACGATCTGGGTCATGCCGATGATGTACGCCTCGGAGAGTTGTCCGCCGTGCGGGTTCACCGGGATGGTTCCCGGTTTTCTGCGCGGGGTGTACCGAATCGCGCCGCTCTCGATGAACGGCCCGCCCTCGCCCTTCTCGCAGAATCCGTAATCCTCCAACTGCATCAGCACCATCGGGGTGAAGTGGTCGTAGATGAGCGCCACATCGATGTCCTGTGCGGTGATCCCCGCCTGCTTGTACAGCCGCCCGGCGATCGGTTTATGTCCGGACGAGGCGAAGCTTTCCTCCGGCATGCCGAACCACGAGAAGGCGCGGCCCCAATCCCGGGTGCCGCCGTGCGCGACGGCTACCACCGGCACCGGCTGCTGGCGTAGATCGCGAGCACGATCGATCGAGGTGGTGATCACCGCGACCGCGCCCTCGGTCTCCAGGCAGAAGTCGTACACACACAGCGGTTCGGCGATCATGCGCCCGCTGAAATATTGCTCCTTGGTCAGCGGCGTCCGCTTCATCGCCTTGGGTCGATTCAGCGCGTTCTGCCTGGTCGACATGGCGATTTCGGCGAACGCGTCCCTGGTGGTGCCGTACTGATGCATATGACGCCGGGCCAGCACCGATATCAGGTGGCCCGGACCAGCCAGCCCGGCAGGCTGCAGGAAGGACCCGACCGGGCTGACCGGCTTGGCCGCTATCACGGTGCCGAGGCGTTGCTTCTGCTGCTGCAGCGCCATGACAGTGACGACGACCGAAGCGTCACCGGCAACGATGGCCGCCCGGGCCAGGCCGATCGCTCCGGCGGACCCGCCGCCACCGGATGTCAGCGACGCCGAGAAACGGATTTCGGGGATGCCCAGGGTCTCCATGAAGTCGACGGACTCCATCTTGTCGCCGTACCCGGCGCCCGCGCCCGAGTAGTACGCGAAACCATCGATATCCCGCACCGACAGCCCGGCATCCGCACAAGCGGCGAGGATGGCTTCGCCCGCGAGTTGGACGATGCTCTTGCCCGCGGATTCACCCCGCCGGTAGTAGGGCGTGGCTCCCACGCCGACGATCGCGACGTCACGCAATCCTGTATCGCTGGCCATCGGCTCACACCTCGTCGGCTGGAATCGGCGGAACATGGGGGAACAGCTCGAAGAACGCGCCCTGCGTTATGCGCAGCCGGACCTCGTCCGAGACACCGTCGAACAGCGACTTCAGCGTGTCCTGGGTGTGGCCGAAGGTGCCTTCCATATGCGGGTAGTCCGAACCGAACATCACGTTCCGATAGCCCATCGCCGTATACGCGGCGACCGCGGTCTCATCGTGCTGGAACGAGGCGTAGACCTGCGTCATCAAGGTCTGCTTCGGATCGCGCGCGAGTTTCGGCCGCACCGCCATGTGGTGCTGCCGGTAGCCCTCGAGCATGCGATCGCCGAGGAACGGGATCCAGGTGGCGCCGCCCTCGGAGATCAGCACCTTCAGATCCGGATGTCGATCGAGCGCGCCGGACGCGACCATTTTCATGGCGGCCCGCTGACCGGAGAAGGTCGATTCGGCGTAGTTCAGAACCGCGCCGCCCGGGCCGCGGTAGACCACGCCCGCGCCGCCGCTGGTCATATCCACCGGATCCGTCCCGATGTGGAAGGCCAGCACCATGCGCGCGCGTTCGGCCGCATCCCAGAACGGTTCCCAGTCCGATCGATGCCAGTCGGGTGCGCTGGCATGCGGGGTGGTCGGCAGGAATACCGCGCGAAAGCCTTGCTCGGCCGCCCATTCCAGTTCGGCGATCGCGTCCTCGACCACCAGCGTCGGCACCTGGGCGGTCACGACATAGCGGTCCGATACCGCGGCGATCTCCTCGAGTGCCCATTCGTTGCTGGCCCGCATGCAGGCCCGGAGCAGTTCGGGAGTCCGGAACGTCGATGCCCACATCCCCAGCGAAGGAAAGATCACCTCACCCCAGACGCCTTCCTGGTCCAGATCCCGCAGCCGCGCTCGCGCATCGCGGATGCCCTGCGCCTTGCGGCTCGCCTCGAGGAACTCCACGGCCACCGAACTCGGCAGTTTGCGTCGGAACGACTGTCCGTCCACGTGCACCGTCTCGTACTCGCCGTCGGGATCCCGCTCGGACTTCGGCGTCAGTTCCGCGAGCCGTTGGGGCAGTCGCGATTCCCAGAGGTCGGTCGGTTCGAGGAAGTGGGAGTCGCCGGAATTGGTCCAGATCTTCGGCATGAGGGTCCTCTGAAGCTCGGGCCGCGAGCGCCGCGGCAGGTAGGTCTCGAATCGGATGCTACGTCAATTTCTAATGATATGCCATTAGAAATTGGGTTTGCGCAGTAAGCGGGGCTTCGGCGAACATGGGCATCGGGCGGCCACCCGACGAGAATGGGGACCCATGTCAACAGGCGCAGAGACCGCTGGCAGCAGACGACGGCACACCACAGGCGAGGCCACTCGCGAATTGCTGATGACGACGGCCGAGCGACTCTTCGCCGTGCGTGGGGTGGAGGGGGTGACGCTGCGCGAGATCCAGCTCGAAGCCGGTCAGTCGAATTCGTCGGTCATCACGTACCACTTCGGCTCGAAGGCCGGACTGGTCCAGGCGCTGATCACTTTCCGGTACCAGACCATCGACGCACGCCGGGCCGCACTGGTGGAGCAGGCGCGTGCCGACGGATCAGCCGACGATCCACGGGCAGCGGTTTGGGTGATCGTGCGCCCGCTGGTCGAGAGCATCCGAGCCGGTGAGATGTTCGTGCCGTTTCTGGCCAGGCTGAGCGAGAATCCCCGCGCGCACGCCGAATACTGGCCGGGACATATCAAGGACACCACGGTCGACGTGCTCGAGGAATTGGTCCCGGCCGCACTCGGCGGCATGCCCGATCGAGCACAGCGCGGTCGGCGGGTGCAGCTCTACAACAGCGTGCTCAACCTGCTCGGCGAGCACGCGCGCAGCCGACAGCGGATCAGTGAGGCGCAGCTCAACAATTACGTCGACGGCTGGGTCGGCATGCTGACCGCGCCACTCTCGCCGTCGACCCGTGCGCTGCTGGAGTCGGAGGCACGGGCCGCGACGTAAGCGTTTCAGCCCACGATCTGTTTATCGCGCAGGTCTGCGATGCGAGCGTCGTCGTACCCGACCTCACGCAGTAGCGCATCGGTGTGCTCGCCGATGGTGCACCCCGCGTCGGACTTGACCGACGACCGCGAGAACCGGTTGAGCGGTGCCAGCCGCCGATGTTCGTCGAATATCGGGCTGACCGCGTCCACGGCGTAGCCCGCGTTGTAGAACTCGTCGGTCTGCATTTGCCACTCGGCCGACTCCTGGGCGACCGCAACGCAACCGACGTCGCGCGCCGTGAGATAGGTTTCCCACTCGTCTTTGGTGCGCTCCGCGAAGATTTCGCTGAGTGCCGCCGCGAGCGCCTCGCTGTTGGCTGTTCGCGCTTGCGATGTCGCGAACTGTTCGTCGGCGAGTGCTCCGTGGCCGAGCGCCTCGACCAGCGGCTCCCACTCGTGCTCCGCCGGGGCGGCGAGGAATACCCAGCCATCGGCTGCGGCGTACATCCGATAGAGCGGGCCGAGTCCGCGGAACTCGGCGTCGACGATCGACATCTCGGGCCGCCCGGCGTAGCTCGTATTGCGCGCGATCAGTGCGTGTGTGCTGGTGGCGAGCATGGTGGTGACCAACTCGGTCATCGCGAACCCACGACGCTTCGCGCAGAGCCCGAGCAGCAGTGCCGACGCCACTCCGAGAGCGGCGATTCCATCGCATTGGACCGCGGGAACGGCACTGGCCGAGTACAACTCACGGGCGCTGCGGAGCGACTCCGCGCGATCCTCGGGGGATCGGCCCGCCATCGGCGCGTCGGTCAGCGAAATCCCCGACGCCGCACCGATCGACGGCGCATAAGCCGGTCGGGCGGCGTAAGGGCCGTCGATCCCGTAGCCGGGAGCGTGCACATAGACCAGATCCGGGTTGATCGACTTCAGCGACGCCTCGTCGACGCCCATCCGGGTGGCGACCCCGGCGCGGAAGGTTTGCAGTACCGCATCGCATCCACGAACCAAGTCCCGCACCACCTCCCGGCCCGCCTCGGAACCGAGATCGATGGCGATGCTTTCCTTCCCCTGCAGGACCTTCGCGCCACCGGCCTCGGGAAAGGCCATCAGCCAGCGGATCAAATCGCCGTCGAGCGGCTCGATTTTGATCACGCGCGCGCCGAGGTCGGTGAGCAGCGTCGCGCCGTACGGTCCGGCGTACATCGAGCCCAGTTCCAGTACGGTCACCCCCTCGAGCGGATACCGTCGGGCCTCGTCCGCGCCGACGGCGGTCGACGGTTTCGCGTCCTCGTCGGCGAACTGCTGTATTTCCTGGTCGTACTCGCCGAGCTGCGGGGCGCGCCGGATCTCGGTGAGCGCGCGACCATTCGCATGCACCAGCGAGGACGGCTGCCGGACCGGACCGAGCCGCGGATCCGCGACGGTGACCACGCGGCCCTCGTGCACCAATTGGGGATGCGCGAGCGCTTCGGCGGGTGTGCGGAACTGTTCGCCGAATACGTCCATGGTCGTCTCGAACACCTGCCGCCACTCGTCCAGCGTGCGTTCCTCGACCTTCGACAGCATCTTGTTCCACCACTCGAACCGCAGATTCGGATCGGGCATGGTCGGAAAGCCTTCCCATTTGGGATCGGCCAGCTCGGCCCACAGGTCGAGCTCTTCCAGGAACGCCTGCGTCAGCCGCGGCGAGGTCTGCGCGAACTGCAACCAGGTGCCGTCCTTCGTCACGGCGCTGAGCAGGGCATACATCAGCCGGGATTGTGGTCGTCCCTGCTCGTCGAATGCCGCGACGAGCGGTTCGAAGGCATCCGGGTAGCGGTGCAGGATCATTTCGAAGAACCAGTTGTACGGATCGTGCGCCCCCACGCCCGTCACCAGATTCGACTCCACGACCTGGCCGAGTCCGCTGTGCTCGCGCTCGATCAGGGCCGCGAGAATGCCGTGGACCGCCGCCTGGGCCGCGCCGAACGATGCGTACGGCGCCGAGACGAACGCCGGATCCGGGCCCATGGTGAGCTGGCGTTTGGAGTGGAAAACGCCGGTCTTGGCCATGATCAGGCCCTCATAGCCCTTGTAGTGCGCCCACGGTCCGCGCGAGCCCCAGCCGGTGATCATCGCCGTGACCAGCCGCGGATACCGCGCGGCCAACTGCTCGGGCGTCAAACCCAATCGCTCCGCCGCCATCGGTCGCATGGTGCTGACCAGTACATCGGCTTTGCGCAACAGCCCGCTCAGTGTGCTGCGGCCCGTCTCGCTGCCGAGATCGAGTGTGACACCGCGCTTTCCGCGCAGCAGGCCCGGCCAGCCCGGATCCCGCCGCAGCGGACTGCCGCCAACCGGCTCCACCAGGATGACGTCGGCTCCCGCGTCGGCGAGAAACTGCGTGGCCTGTGCACCCGGCAGCGTCGTCGAGAGGTCGACGACGACGAGTCCGGCGAGTGGGCCCTCGGCAGGGGTAGCGCTTGTCATTGGTCCTCACAATCCAAGAGACACAGGGATTTTCGCCACGGGTGACATTCAACGGCCGACGGCGAACATGTAGTCCTGCTCCAGCGGCAACGGCGATGGCGTCGCGAACTTTGCCCGCTCGATCGGGATGATCGCCACGGCTGCTTCTCGGTCAGCGGCACTCGGGCGGCCAAGCGCCCGGTCGTGTCACCGACTTCGGTCACGTTAGCTAATGGGTGTACTAATTACAATGAGTTCAGTAACTTGCTGGCAGGATCAATGTAGAGGTGGCCTCATTATGCTGATCGGCGATAGGATTCCCGCATGAACGGCGCGACTAACTCGGCCACGCCCATCCCCGCGAACAGGGCGATTCGATGACTGTCCGCCAGGAACGCCGGGGCAGGGTGCTCGTGGTTCGGATCGATCGCGAGGAGAAACGCAATGCCATCGATCGAGCGGTCGCCGACGGCATCGACGCGGCGCTGAATCTGCTCGAGGACGATCCGACGCTCTGGGTCGGCGTACTGACGGGGACCGCATCGGTGTTCTCGGCGGGCACCGATCTCAGGGACGGTGCGGGCGGCGGCACCGAACGGGGCGGGGAGTACGGCATCATTCGCCGCCGCCGGGCGAAACCGCTGATCGCGGCCGTCGAGGGGCCTGCTTTCGGTGGTGGTCTCGAGATCGTCCTCGCCTGCGATCTCGTAGTCGCTTCGCGCACAGCCCGTTTCGCGCTGCCGGAGACCCGGCGCGGTGTGGTCGCCTCCTCGGGCGCGCTCTTCCGCACACTGCGCGCCCTGCCGCTGCACATCGCCAAGGAGTTATTGATCACCGGCGCCGTATTCGACGCCGAACGCGCTCACCAACTCGGGCTGGTGAACCGCGTTACCGAAGCGGGCCACGCACTCGATACGGCACTGGAACTCGCCGATGACATTTGCGCCTCGTCGCCCGTGGCGATCGGGGCGACCCTGGCGGCGATCGCGTCTCAGCACGACGCGTCCGATGCCGACGGCTGGGACGCCACCGCCGAAGCCGTAGCGCGGGTAATGCGCAGCGAAGACTTGAAAGAAGGTGTTGCCGCATTCCTGGAAAAGCGCCCACCGCAGTGGCGGGGGCGCTGACCAGTCAGGCGACGTTGACCGGGGCCTTCTTCACGCTCTTGTCGAAGCCCACGACATCGGCCAGAGTGCCGCCGAGGATGATCGCCCGCTCGTCGTCGGGAACCCCGGCGAAGTTGAAGTCGATGCACTCCTTGCTGCTGCGGAAGGTGCCTTCCGCGTGTGGGTAGTCGTTGCCCCAGATGACGGTCGACATACCGGTGATGTGGCGGGCCTTGACGGCTACCGGGTCGTCCGCGAACTGCACATGGATCTGACGCTGGAGGTATTCGCTGGGCGAGAGCGGGTAGGGCCACTTCCCATTGATGGCGAACAGCCTTCCCATGGTCGGCTGGTCGGTCGGCGGGCGGGAGTCGTCCCAGAATCCGAGCCACCAATCGGCGTCCTGGCCGATGCCGGTCCGCCAGGATTTGTCCATCATGCCCATGAACGAGACCAGCCAGCCCGCACCGAACTCGGTGAGGTTGAAGTGCAGGTCGGGGAATCGTTCACACACACCGCCGCCGATGAGCGATGCGATGATCGCCTGGGGGCTGGCCGATGCGGTGTTCCCGCCGCCCATGGTCCGGCCCGCGACCATATCGTCGGTCAGCTGTCCCTTGCCCATGTTCATGGCTGTCATCAGGCCTTTGACGGTGGTCGCCGTTTCGGACACCGACTCCTTGACCATTACTCCACCGGTGGCGACGTGGAAGAACACCGGCAACCCGTGCGCCTGCGCGGCCGCCCACACCGGGTCGTACTCCCGGGACCAGTAGGGCAGCGGCGGGATCTCCGGCAGCAGGAGTGCGCCCAATCCCATGCGCGCGCATCGCTCGATCTCGGCGACCGCGTCCGGGATATCGGTGAGCGGGATCGCCGCGGTGGGGCGCATCCGATCCTTGTACGGGAGATACCGTTCGACGACATAGTCGTTCCACGCGCGCGCGTGCGCCATCGACAGTTCGTGGTCGTCGGTGAACAGGACGAACAGCGAAAGATTCGGGAACATCACCGAGGCGTCGACGCCGTCGAGATCCATATCCCGGATGATGTTCTCCGGCTCGCCGTCCGGTGTCCGACCGCCGAGCTGCCGGTACTTGGAGATGGTCCAACCGTCGAACCCGACCGTGTGCAGCTTCTTGAACTCGGTGTGCCCGCCCGCCACGATCGGCTCGTCGAGGGTGAACTCCTCCTCCCAGAGTGCGCGGTCCCGAAGATGTTTGGGCAGCCGGGTTTTATACAGGTCGACCGGCTCGATGATGTGCGTATCGCCCGATACGACGAAGAAATCCGACACGTTGACACCTTGCTTTCTTGACAGTTCCGCGCACCGGCGCGAGTAGAGACTTGGCCTCATTAGTGAGACTGAGTGTCAGAGTAGCGCGCAGCGCTCAATTATGTCACGAAATTGCAAAGGGTAGCGTCATGTCCATGAGCGGAACCAAGCGCACGAGAATGATCGCCCGCGCCGCAGTGCGAGCCGACCTCGCACAGGTCGCCTATGAGCTGACCCGTGAGCGGGGGTTCCACAACGTCACCGTGGATGACATGGCCGCGGCTGCCGGGGTATCCCGCAGCACTCTCCTGCGCTACTTCGGCAGCAAAGAGGAAGCGGTGCTGAGCGCGTTCGACGCCCACGCCGACCAGTTCGCGGACGCGCTACGCGCCCGGCCCGCCGAGGAGGACGACTGGACGGCGCTGCGCCGGGCCTTGGCCGGGGTCATCGAGTTCTATCTGCAGGACCCGGTCGCCGCGCTCGCCATGACGCGACTCATCTTCGATACCCCGGAGTTGTCCGGGCGGCAGCTGGAGAAACAGCACAGTTGGCGACCGGCTCTGACAGCGGCGCTGGCCGAGCGGGCAGGCGTGTCGGGGCCGGTCCCGATCTCGGTGGAGATCAAGGTCGCCGCCGCGACGAGTTGTCTGAATATCGCCGTCGAGCGCTGGTCGGCATCCAATGGCGAACTCGATCTGGCGCAGTTGCTCGATGAAGGATTCGACGCGTTCTCGTCGGCTCGCAACGGGCGCGCGCACTAGCGGGGTCGCCCTCTGAGGCACGACCCCGCCGGGTGTTCAGATGATCGAACCGACGTCTTGTGCCACGAGCTTGTCGAGTGCACGTTCGGCGACGGCGGCGATTGTCATCGATGGATTGCAGGCCGCGCTGTTACCCGGGATCAGCGCACCGTCGAGCACATAGAGCCCGCGCTGTCCGTGCACGCGGCCTTCCAGATCGCAGACCGGGCCCATATTCGCACCGCCGAGCGGGTGCCAGGTGGAGGGCGCCGCCAGGTTCGTATCGCCGAGAACGCTTGCGGGACCGGCGATCTTCTGCACCAGCGGACCGATGGTGCCGTTCTGGATCACCGCGTCCCCGTCCTTGGGCCAGCGCAGCACGGCCTCGTCCTTGCCCGAGTCGTATACGAAGCGGCCGCGCGCATTGCTCACGCCGTAGCCGACCAGCATGGTGGTGCGCGCATCTATGCCCGCCGGTGGGATCGATGCCTGGATGACCGTGGCCGCTTTCGTGGGATCGTCCCAGTTCAGACTGCCGTAGACGACCGGTCCGCCCTGTGGTGAGCCGAGATCGCTGTCGAGGCAGGTCCAGGTGTAGATGCGGTCGGCATTCGTACCCCAACCCGTGCCGAGACCGTCCGGCAGATCCGGGATACTTCCCTTCGCTTTGGCCCGCACCAGCAATTTGGTGGTGTTGAGACTCCCGGCGGCCATGACCAGCGTGCCCGCGGTGAGGATCTTGTTCTCCAGCACCGTGCCGGAGGAGTCGGTCCGGTCGACGTAAACGGTCCAGCGTCCGTCTTTGGCGCGCTCGACTGCGGTGACATGGTGGAGTATCTCCACCTGTACCCGGCCGGTGGCCTCCGCGGCGGCGATATAGGTGACGTCGACGGAGTGCTTTCCGCCGTTGTTGACGCCGAGCGCACCGTCGCCATTGGTATACGAAGGTTTCATCTCGCCACGGAGTTCGGCGAGCGCGAAATTCCAATCGATCGGCATCGGAATCTTCGATACTGGCAAACCGGCTTTGCGCACGTGCTGTTCGAAGACTCGGACGGCCTGATAGTTCGGACTGGCGATCAGCTCGTCCGGGGCGACAGCGAGCTGCAACATCTGCGCGACGCGGGGATAGTGGACGCGGTTCATCGTCGGCCAATCCAGGCCGTCCGGGAACTGCGTGGCGAACGCGGCCTGCGACGGCTGCAGCGACATGCCTTGGTACACAAGAGATCCGCCGCCGACACCGGCCGCGCACAGCGCTGTCATATTGTCGCCCGATACCGTCTCGAGCAGTCCGGCATACGGGTCGAACGCCACGGGCTTACCGAACAACTCCGGCGCGGACTCGTACCAGAGAATGCGCTTATCCGGAGACGTGGCATGCGGGAACGTCTCCGCGTTCGGACCGGTCGGCCAGCGTAATCCGCGCTCCAGCATCAACACCGGTACTCCGGCCTGGGCTAGGCGCAGCGCGGTGACACCGCCGCCGAATCCGGTCCCGATCACGATGACCCGATGGTCTTCGCGAACAAGCGGGACCGTCCTCATGTTTGTCGCGATACCGCTGCTACCGGCGGCAATTCCCGTACCCGCCAATGCGATTGCGGCACCGGCGGTGCCACCGAGAAACGACCGGCGTGTGAATGCGGACATAGATTGATCGACCTCCAGACCGCGGGGATCGGATCCCGCGCGGATGTTGAGAGCAAGGAATACCGGCCGCGCGGCAGTGGATTT